>NZ_JAAHGB010000080.1:0-25775 GCF_010672695.1 Okeania sp. SIO1H4 | reverse complement strand
AAAAGTCTTGTATGATCGGTCTTTTATTCCCCCAGATGAGCTGTTGCCAGATGAGCTGTTGCCTGCGCACAGCGCTAAATCAGTTAAAAATAGAGGGTATGCCCAGAAACCTAAAACCCCTCTCTACTTGATGATTGCTCCTGTAAAACTTAGATAAAATCAGGTATCTAATTTTGCTTATTGCCAAATTGGTGGGAATTATCGAATAAAACATGTGTCATATTTGAGAATATTTAAAAGTGTCAAATATGGCAAAACATAATCAATCTAAAAAAGATAAAAATGGTAATTATTTGCCTAATAACTCGGTATATCGGCAATGCGATCGCCTAAAGGTGTGCTTAACTTATTAGTATCTGGATAAAACCCAGAATATGAAGCGAAGAGTGATCATCAACTGTGTTTAATTCCAAACGACAGAAAGCAAAATCATATTTTTGGCTGTCGCCTACATGTTTGCGCAGCATGACCTAGGAAAAAGCACAGCAATGAGTAGCAAAGTTTGGTAATTTTAAGGTGTAACCTAAGCGCATCGCCGGGAAAATTTCAAATATCTACCTTATCTTAATATTTACTAGGCCTTACTACAACTATATAGCTTCAACTTCCTAATCATTTCCACTAATACTTCTGTTTTAGTTTTTTCGCTATGACGACATTTTTGATTATACCTTTTAAAAGTAAGATTCTGTTAAGCAGATGGTCAGTACTTTGTTTGATGGGGGTTTAATTCTAGTTATTATCTAGTATATGTATTGCAGAAGGAAGGACTGAAGTTGGAAAAATCTTGTGTTGTCTGAGTTTTAAGTTTTTCATATGTCCACACCCTTTCCTTCCACTGCTATACATACAACATACTTTTATTTTTACCAACATTAATCATAGCATAATGTAACTATTTATATTTGTCTCAAATTAGCAAAAATTTAAGTGTTTAATATGGCCTTTAGGTGGCCTTTTGATCATTTCGTAATACTTTTACTATATTTTGTTGACTCTAAAGAATTGAATCAGTGAAAATTTATAGGTGTATGAGAGATACCCAAGGGAAGTCAATCCGTGTCTACAGACTCCTTATAAAAGTGCAAAGTTAAAAATATTAACCGATCGCTGAAGGTCGTCAATATATCTTGATTGCGCCTTTTCAATACTTCAATAACTAATATGTATCCTAACTTCTGAAAAGGGGGTATATGAGAAATTCATAGTGCAAAAAAATGTTTAAGTGGCTATCACTCCTAGAATTTACATCATAAATATTAATTTAACTTAATTTGTTTAGAGGTCTGATAACTTAACATTCCTGAGAGGTTCATTAGCTTTTGAATTTTGTAATTTAATTAGTAAAATATAGCAAGGCTTTGATCGTTTATAAATTTTTAGCAATCCTATTTAAGTTGTAATATTTTGGTAACAGTTAGGGAGCAGTCATCAGGAGTCATAATTGTAAAGGTTTTCAGTTCCAATTAACTATTATAAAAATTGTCACAACCAATGCGCGGATTGCTATATATAAGGCGACTGTCAAAAACATTGTCCACAAAGTAAATATACTTAGATTTAGTAGTGTAGAATAATTTATATATATGATCATAGATGTCAATCAACTATAACTATAAACGATGGTGTTTTTTCAGCGACTTATTTTAATATTATTAATCAATTTCTTGATTAATAATATTAATTTTATGATAAAATTAACGTAGTTTTACTGTTTAAATATTTATGATCATTATCTAGTTTATTTGATCATATGAAACAAAAAAACTACTGATTTTAATGCAATCAATACAATAAAACATTTTTAAAATGTATTAAATAATTATTTTCTGTTCAAATATTAAGAATCATAATATAATATGATTAACGGAGAAAATATTAAAATAATTTTATTGTATTGTCATTTTCTTGAGAGGAAAAACTAATCTAGAAAGTTAAGCAGATGGCCACAAATGATGTTGTCAAATATTCATAACTCGAATGGTGATCGAGTTTTCATATTGAACCTTTAAGATTCATGTCTGCAAACAACAAAATAATCAAATTAGCACAAGAAATAGACATCCTTAGTCAAAGAATGGCAACCGGCAACCTATTATTAAATAGCCATGCAAAACAAGGAAACATTTATATATTTTATGGTAGATTACTCTATACTACTGGTAACTTTCATAGAGTGAGACGTTGGCAACGAGGGATAGAATTGCACTGTCCTAAATGGAAACCCATAACTTTACAACTATCAGATCAAGAAAAACCTTGGGAATATATTCTACTATATGATGGAATAACAAGAGATGAAATTACTCTTTATCAGGCTAAAAAAGTCATTCGTACTGTCACATTAGAAATATTATTTTCCCTGAGTCTTTACGTAGATCTAACATGCCAGTGGGAGCAAAGTCCAGATAAGAAATCAGAATTATCTTTAGGTTTAGCTCTATGCTATAGAGAACTAGAAGAAATTTTTAGTAAAGTTAATAAAATGCAAAATTTATGGCAAAAAGCAGGTTTCAATAGTCTTAACCCCAATCTTGTTCCTGTCATGACAAAAACTGTTAAACCAGAAGCTTTATCTGGTTGGGGTAAATACTTACATGGGGACCTAACTATATGGGATATTGCCTATCAACTAAGAAAATCAGTATTAGCTGTAACTAAAACTTTATTTCCTTTAGTCAAAAAAGGATTAGTTCAATTAAAAACAGTACCAGACTTATCAACATCACCTATAAAATCATCTTTAACAACAGCTAATTCTCAGAAAAGTACAGACAAAACTACATCCAAAAAACAATCATTAATTGCTTGTATTGATGATAGCCCAGTAGTGACTGAAACATTAAAGAAAATTGTGCAACCTGCTGGTTATAGGTTTATCAGTATACAAGATCCAATTAAAGGATTTGTTAAAATAGCTGAATATAAACCAGATTTAATTTTTCTTGACCTAGAAATGCCTCATGCAAATGGTTATACTGTCTATCAATTTTTACGCAAAGCACCAGCATTTGAAAAAATACCAGTCATTATTTTTACCCATCGAAATAATGTGATAGATCGCAGTCGGGCTAAATTAATAGGAGCAGCCGACTTTTTGAGTAAGCCTCCTAAACCGGAAGAAATCTTAAAAATGATCCAAAAACATTTGCCTCACACTTAATTAAAAATTCAACTGGCAAACAAAAAATTTATTAATATAAGTAAAATTTTGGACAAACATTAAATAACAATTAGAAAGTTATGAAAGCAAGTATATTAATTGTAGAAGATAACCCAACTGAAGCTAGTATTTTGACTGAATGTCTACAAAAGTCAGGATTTGATGCATTGAGCGTAACCACAGCAGAAGCAGCTAAAGCTTTGCTGAATCAAAAAACTTTTGACGCAATTTTAACAGACGTGGTATTACCTGGTCAAAGTGGTTATGGACTGTGTAGGGAACTAAAAAGTCAAGAAAATACAGCTCATATACCAATTGTTATTTGTTCTAATAAATCAGGGAAAATAGATCAAAAATGGGGTATGAAGCAAGGTGCATCTGCTTATGTGACAAAACCAATTAATCGAGAAGAAGTTGTAGCAACATTAAGACGATTAGTTGTTTAATATCATGTTCCCCCGGAGGGGGAGCTACGCTAACGGTTGAATACTTATAAATAACTGTTGTGAGTCCTCAGGAGTCAACCCACCCCTTGCCCCTCCTAGGAGGGGAAGTCACCGAGTCAGGAGGGAAGAAAGGAGAAAAAGAGGAAATATTGGTATTGGGGGTATTGATAATTTCAGTATTTGTTTGGTACTGTCGGTATTGTCAGTCCTTAAATTTTATTTATAACTGACCCGTCCGCAATTCGTAGCTTTCCCAGAGGGGGAACATGATATAACATAGTTGTTTAACAAACATAAATTTTTATGACTAAAGTCTTCACTTAAAGTCAATGCAAAAACAACAATTATTCCGTAGCATACAATATTTATGTATAGAAATTGATCGGACTTTACAAACTATACTATCTACTGATGACCTAGATGAAGTTATTACCTTAGACTACGGAAAAGTCTTACAAATACCAGGTATGCCAACTGTAGTTGCAGGAGTTTTTCAGTGGCATGGCGAGATTATATGGTTAATTGATATTGCTTATTTGATGGGATTTAATCCTTTACTATCTACTGGATACAATCAGGAAAAACTTCGGGTAGTAAAAGTAAAATATAAAGATAACTATCTAGGTATTTTAGTACAAAAAGTAGGTGAGTTGATAAATATTGAGACTAAAAATATTACCCTGTTGAAACAAAAAAAAGTTAATTCTCCTGTAGCAAAATTTATCAAGGGAACTTGTACAAACTCAGAGGGAGAAAAAATGATGATTGTAGATATTGAAAAAATTATTCAATATTTAGAAAAAGCAAAGAAATAAAAATCAGACAAAAAAATTAGCAAGAGCCGTTAAATAATTAGTAATTATTGATAATTAATAAAACTAAAATTATGGCACAGACAAATTTTAGAAAAACCAACCAATCAGAAAATAGAACGCAAAATATGAGCCAAAATTTCCACAACAAATCTGATCAAAAAACTGTAAATACTCAAGGAAATAATGAATCATTAGCAATTGTTCCAGTAAAAGTGTGGGAACAGGATACTAATCAAAAATCATTAGGAATCAAAGGAAAAACTAATACTTTAATAGAAGATTTAGGTGCCTTACAGGCTAATATAGATGTCAGAATTAATCAACTTCAAGTATTAATAGAAAAAGAAGGAGCAGCAGCCGAACGATTAGAATTATTAAACGAAATTACTTCCCATATTCGGGAATATATCAACTTAAAAGACATCTTTAAAACAGCAGTAGAAGATGTCAGATCTGCCCTACAAACAGATAGAGTAGTAGTTTATCAATTTGACAAAAACTGGAAAGGTACAGTTATTGCAGAATCAGTTAATAGTGACTGGCCACAAGCTATAGGGGCAGAAATTACCGACCCCTGCTTTGCAGACCGTTATGTAGAGTTTTATCAAAAAGGCCGGGTAAAAGCGACTGCTGATATCTACGAAGCAGGATTAACAGAATGTCACATCAGTCAACTAGAACCTTTTGCTGTTAGAGCTAACTTAGTCGCTCCCATTCTTGCCAACGGAAAATTATTAGGCTTATTAATTGCCCATCATTGTTCTGAACCACGACAATGGGTAGAATCAGAAATAGAATTTTTTCAGCAACTCGCTACTCAGCTAGGCTATGCTGTAGACCAAGCTCTACTACTAACAAAACAAAAAATAGCTACCGAACAAGCTCAAAAACTTAATTACATCAATTTCCAGATTCGTCAATCTTCAAATGTTCAAGAAATTCTCACTATTTCAGTTGAAGAAACTCGCGAAGCTCTTGATTGTGACAGAGTAATAATATACGAATTTGATACCCAGTGGAAAGGCAAAATTATTGCAGAATCAGTTAATAGTGACTGGCCACAATCTATAGGGGCAGAAATAACCGATCCTTGCTTTGCCGATCGCTACGTTCAACCCTATCAAAGGGGACGGGTTAAAGCCACAGAAAATATTTACGAAGCTGGGCTAACAGAGTGCCATATTAATCAGCTTAAGCCCTTTGAAGTAAAAGCTAACTTAGTTGCTCCCGTAGTAGTAGAAAAAAAACTCATAGGTCTATTAATTGCCCATCAATGCACAGGGCCTAGAGACTGGACAGAATTAGAAATTGACTTAATTCGCAAGTTGGCTATTCAAATAGGTTATGCTCTAGAACAAACATACCTATTGCAAAAACAACAAGCTGCTGCCAAGCAAGCTCGATTTTTAAACGAAATTGGCATCAAACTCCGGACTTCCCAGAATGCCGAAGAGATTTTTGATCTTATTGTAGAAGAAGCCCGCGGTACATTAGAAGCCGATCGCGTTATACTTTATCAATTTGATGCTGACTGGATTGGTACAGTTGTAGCCGAATCAGTAGATCGAGCCTGGCCTCAAGCTTTTGGAAAAAAGATATCCGATCCTTGCTTTAAAAAAAATTATCTCAAATCATATCTGCGAGGACGAATTAGCACAATAGAGAATATTGATGAAGCAGGATTAGGAGAATGTCATATCCAACTTTTAAAACCTTTTGCCGTTAAAGCTAATATTGTTGCTCCCATCATCGCCGAACAAAAACTTCACGGTTTGCTAATCGTACATCAATGTTCTGCACCTCGTAAGTGGCAAGAATCAGAAATTGACTTTACTAAACAACTAGCCACCCAGGTAGGTTTTGCCCTTGACCAAGTAACATTATTACAACAGCAACAAGCCGCTACAAAACAAGCTATTGCCCTCAATCAAATCAGCTCCAATATTCGTAAATCTCTTAACCCTCAAGACATCTTGAACACTACAGTCGAGGATCTGCAAGAAGCTATTCAAGCAGACCGAGTTATGGTCTATAAATTCGATCCTCAGTGGAAAGGTACAATAATAGCAGAATCAGTAACAGTCGGATTTCCAGAAGCATTAGGAGCGGAAATTGTAGATCCATGCTTTGCTAAGGGTTATATTAAGCCGTATTTGAAAGGGAGAGTGAAACCAACTAATGATATCCGTGAAGCAGGATTAACAGAATGCCATATTAAACAATTAGAACAGTTCAAAGTTAAGGCAAATTTAGTAGCTCCCATTCTCACAGATAAAAAGTTATATGGTTTATTGATCGCCCACCAATGTTCTGCCCCTCGCAACTGGGAAGCATTAGAAATTGACTTAATTAAGCAAGTAGCTATTCAAGTTGGTTACGCACTAGATCAAGCATTCTTGCTACAGCAACAACAAGCAGCAACTCAACAAGCTCGGTTACTCAGTGAAATTAGTTTCCGTATCCGGGAATCTCTGGAATTGGAAAAAATTTTCCAAACCACTGTAGAAGAGTCACTGCTACTGATGAAAGCTGACCGTATTGTTATATATCGTTTCGATGACAACTTGGAAGGTAAAATTATTGCTGAGTCAGTCAGACTTAATTGGTCAAAGATTGCAGAGATAGAAACAGAAGTTCCCTGTTTTCCGGCAGAGTATGTAGAACCCTATCGTCAAGGCCGAGTACAAGTCACAGAAGATATTTACAAAGCAAATTTAACAGACTGTCACCGAGAACAGTTGGAAAAATGGCAGGTGAAGGCAAATGTGGTAGTGCCAATTGTGGTTGGTCAAAAACTTTATGGTTTATTGGGTGCTCACCAATGTTCTGGTACAAGGAAATGGCTAGATTCAGAGGTGGAAATTTTCAAACAACTGGCTTTACAAGTGGGTTCAACCCTGGAACAAGCTCTCCTATTAGAACAGGTGATCCAGGCTCGGAAAACAGCAGAAAATATTTCTCAGGAACAACAAAAGGGGAAAGAATTATTAGAAAGTCAAATAGAAACTTTTTTGACAGAAATAGAAAATTCTTTTGATGGAGATTTGACAGTACGAGCTAATGTAACAGTAGGTGTCATGGGTACTGTGGCTGACTTTTTTAATGCCACGATTGAAAACTTACAGCAGTTGGTACTACAGGTGAAGTCAGCAACAAATATTGTGAGTTCAACAACTGAAGGTAACAATGCTGAAATTGAAAAATTGTCTGGTGAAGCTCATCGTCAAGCAGAAGCTATTACTAATGCTCTTGGACAAATTCAGGTAATGACAAATGCGGTTAAAGCAGTAGCTGCTAATGCTCAACAGGCAGAAGCTAAGGTGCAGCAAGCAAATCAGATTCTGCAAACTAGTGATGCTGCAATGAACCGTAGTGTGGAGGGAATTGTGGTAATTCAAAAAACAGTGGAGGCAACCGCTCGGAAGGTGAAAAATTTAGGGGAAACTTCTAAGAAAATTTCACGGGTGCTGAATTTGATTAATGATTTGGCAAATCAAACAAATATTTTGGCGTTGAATGCTTCGGTAGAGGCAACCAGAGCGGGGCAAGATGACCAAGGATTTGCTACAGTTGCTAGTGAAGTACGTTCTCTAGCTGAACAGTCAGCTAGTGCTACTCAAGAAATAGAACAAATTGTTGAAGAAATGCAATCTGATACTAGCAAAGTTGTCAAGGCAATGATAGTAGGTCGCAAGCGGGTAATGGTAGGAACTCAGTTAGTTAAAGGAGCGCGAAAAACTCTGACTGATTTATTGGATGTGAGTGCACAGATCAGTGAGTTGGTAGAGGAGATTACTTTGTCTGCGACCACTCAAGCTAATACTTCTAGCAAACTGTCAAAAACAATGCAAGAAGTGGCAAACATCGCTAATCAAACTTCTGAACAATCTATGAATGTTGCAGAGTCTTTTTCTAAGTTACTAGAGGTAGCAGGAGATTTAGAAAAGAGTGTGGCGGAGTTTAAGGTAAATTAAATAGTGTTTTCGTTTGTCATGCTTTGCAAACAGCATTCAGCGCTCCCCAAGAAACTTTGGATGTAGTTCTAAAATGGTCTTATACCACATTATGCACTTCAAAATGTATAGCGCTGTGCGCAGGCAACAGCTCCGGAAGGCAACAGCTCCGGAAGGGGGATTGAAGAAGGAGACAGGAGACAGGAGAGAGGAGGAGAATTACATGGGGATAGTCTTCGACAAGTCGCTCCGCGTCTACGCTCCCCCAAGTAATTTTGAACACCCCCGTTGACGGTGGGGTATTAAACCCACAAAGAAAATGATAAAAAGCTGTTTGCGCAAGCATTCGGTAGGAATCAGATAAAACTTTTAGCTATTGGACACCTCCTGTAATTTGTAAATATGCCAGCGCACATTGCTATAGTATAAAAAATCAGGAGTCAGAACTCAGAACTCAGAACTCAGGAGAAAATAATGGTCGGTAATCAGAGAAATAAATGAAGTACAAATACTTAGCAGTTTCCTGGTAAACGGCGCGATGGTGCTCCGCATCGTCCGGAGCACCATCGCGAAGGCTAATTAACTTAATTTATAGAGTATAAATACTTAGGGGCTAGGAAATTTTGTGCTACTTTGTATATTACAAATTGACGTGCGGAATGTGGGTTTTATAGATATAGAAGTTCCCTACTCCCTAAAACCATCAATATAGCAGTCGAAGCAAAGGGCGCGGACATATCAAAAGCTTAAAAATCAGACAACGCCAGATTTTTCGGTCTTTCGGTTCTTTATTCTGCTATATATGTACTTCCAGAGGGTAGGAAACTGCTGTATTTAAGATTAATATCAAAAACTTAATGTTTGCCCACTGTGATACTTTCAATTTTCTTCCCTGTTGCCTGTTCCCTATGGATTTAGATTTTATAAAAAATGATAGAAATTGACGATCAAGCCTACAAATTTTTTGTAGAAGAAGCTACAGAATTACTACAGACTCTTGAACAAGGATTAATACATATCTCTCAAGAGCATGAGCTCCAAAAACTACATCAACTAATGCGGGCAGCTCACTCAATTAAAGGTGGTGCTGCTTGTATTGGTTTAATGGGAATTCAAACAATTGCTCACGACTTAGAAAATAGTATTAGAGCGCTTTATCAAGAAAATACTGTTTTTGACCTAGAGTTAGAAAATCTACTGCTACAAGCTTTTGACTGTTTGCGATCGCCTACTGTTAAACAAATTGAAACAGGTAACTATGACCAAGAGAATTCTATTATTAAGGCCAAACAAGTTTTTGAGCAGATAGAAAAGAAACTTGGACATTCTTTAGAAGAAGCAGCAGAATTTCCCGAAGTATCGATGGAAGAAGGTGATATGACTAAATTTCTGTTTACAGAAGAAATACCCTCTGGTTTGCATCGTTGGGAAAATTTATTGGCTGGAAAGAATAGCACTGACAGTGGTTTATCCATTAAAGATGAACTGAAGAGACAAGCTGAAGTATTTGCAACTTTAGGGACAATGCTAAATTTGCCTGGGTTTACTTCTATTGCTCAAACTACGATCAAAGCTTTGGAAGTAAATCCAAAATACATAAAAAAAATTGGTACACTAGCTCTAGCAGATTTTTGGGCAGGGCAAAAAGCAGTATTGGCAGGCGATCGCACTCAAGGAGGGAATCTAAATCCCACATTGGTCAAACTAACAAAACCACTAAAATCTCGAAAGGTAGAAACAACTGCTAAGAGAAAACAAGTTAATCAACCAACTCAAGCAGTAAAAGCTGTTGTCCCTCAAAAATCTGAAGTTGCAGTGGAAACAGAAAATGTCAAAACATCTAATAGTGCGACCTCATCAGTAAATATTTCTCAAAAACAAGTTTCTGCACCGGGAGTTGCTAATCAAAAGAAACAAATTCAGCAAAAGCAAATTACTTCCACATCCTCATCTTCTTTGGGTGTCAGGATAGATATCAACCGTCTGGAAATGCTGAATAATTTGCTGGGAGAATTAGCCACTCAAGATAATAGTTTTATTCTCCAAAATCAACAATCTCAAGCTTCAATAGGAACTTTAGAAAAAGGGTGGCAAAAATTTCATCAGTTAATGATGAAACTTCAAGATATGAAGACTTTTTCAGAGCAACTAAATAAATCCCCCAATTCTCAGAATAATCAACTAGCATATCTGGTAAATATACTGCCAAATCTATTAGAAGAAATTGCTCAAGTAGGCGAAGCTGTGAATGACATTAAACTACTACATCAGCAAAGTCAACAAGTTGTCAAAAAAAGACAACAAACCTTACAGCAAATACAAAATAATCTCACAAAAACTCGAATGTTACCTGTGGAATCATTATTGAATCGATTTCCTAGAATGATTAGAGATTTGTCAGTGCAAAAGCAAAAACAGGTCAAACTCGAATTAGTGGGGATGAATACTCTAATTGATAAAGTAGTTTTAGAGAAATTGTACGATCCTATGGTTCATATAGTCAGAAATGCTTTCGATCATGGTATCGAACCCCCAGAAATCAGACAAAGTAATGGTAAATCAAAAGAAGGACAAATCACTATTAAGTCTTATTATCAAGGGAATTATACTTACATAGAAATTCGAGATGATGGTCGGGGTATAGATGTTAATAAAATTCGGAATCTAGCTATACAAAAAAAAATTTTTTCTGTCACTGAAGCTGCTAAATTATCCACTAAACAATTATACAAATTATTATTTTATCCTGATTTTTCAACTACAAAAAAAGTGAGCGATTTATCAGGAAGAGGGATGGGATTAGAATCAGTTTACAGTCAAATAGAATCATTGAAAGGAAATATTACTATTCAATCCCAACTTGGTCAAGGGACAAAATTTATTCTGAGACTGCCATGGACTTTAACAATTACAAAATTATTGGTTTTTCGCATGGAGGGAAATTTCTTTGCAATTCCTTTAGATATTTTAGCAGCCATTATATATGTTGACCCTAGCGAAATTAAAGTCGAGCGCAGGGAAAAAGTATATTATTGGAAAGGCAAAAAGGTATCTATAGCACCATCAATCTTGTTGGATTATAATTATCCCATAGTTTCAGGAAGTATTCAACAAGAATCAGTGGAATTTTCTTGGAAAAATTCTTATACAAAAAACTCTCAAGGGAAAGTGATGTTGTTATTGATATCTGAAGATTCAGATACAATTGCCATCAAAATTGAACAAATATTAATGGAGCAAAATTTGACCATTAAACCTTTTAGCAAAATTTTAAAAGCACCATCATATTTATATGGTTGTACAATTTTAGGAGATGGGAGCTTAGTACCAGTTATTGATGGTATTCAATTATTAGAAAAAATATTACACACAGAACAATTAGATGCTAAAAATTTACTAAAAAATACTTCTAAATTTAAACAGTCTATTCTTTCTAAACTACCAACTATTCTAGTAATTGATGATTCTTTAACTACTCGCCAAGCTATTTCCAGTACTTTACAAAAAGCAGGATATGATATTGTTCAAGCTAAAGATGGATGGCAAGGGTTAGTAAAACTACAGCAAAATACTCAAATTCAAGCTGTTATTTGTGATGTAGAAATGCCACAAATGAATGGTTTTGAATTCCTCAGTCGTTGTCGTAAACAATATCCTATAGCACAAATGCCAGTATTAATGTTAACATCTCGTAGTAGTCAGCCCTATCGTACATTAGCTAAACAATTAGGTGCAAATGACTATTTAAGTAAGCCTTATTTAGACCAAGAATTAATTAATAGTTTACAAAGCTGCTTACAGGTTTAATTAAAAGGGAATAGGGGATAGGTATGGAGGGAAAGCAGCATTAAATCTCACATTCCGCACGTCAACTTGTAACATTATGTGAACTTTTTCATCACTTTGGGGCTAATATTCATCATCAGTCCCATCAATAATAACCGTTCCAGCTAATCTTCTTTCCATTGGAAAATTTTTCTGGCTTTTCTTCAGATAGCCTAGAAGATGATTACAACTCTATAATAGGAGAACTTGATGCCGATAAAACAGAGAATCAGCTAAAAGAAAAGGAGAAATTTACTGAATATTCTAGAGTAGATAATTTTTCTGACTTTTGAACTCAGTGAAACAGTATAACAGAGTCCAGTAGGGTGCGTTAATGAAATGTAACGCACCATCTAGATATAAAGCTGATAGCTGATAGCTGACTGCTGAATGCTTACTTCCCTACTATATTATTCTTCACTCATAATTTTAGGAACTTTAAAAAAGTCTCCATCTTGCTCTGGAGCGCAAGAGAGAATTTCTTCTCTATTTGGAAACTTTTCTAAATCATCATGACGAGTGATATTACTAACATCAATTGCCCTAGTAGTAGGAGGTACTTTCTCTGTATCTAATTCACTCAACTGCTCGAAATAATCCAAAATACTACTTAACTGAGTCGTAAATTTTTCTTCTTCTTCTGGGTTAAGTTTTAATCTAGCTAAATGTGCAACTTTACGGACTTGTTCGCTGTCAATCATTAGTAATTTTTTCCTCTTTTCAAAACTCTAAAATTAACTACATTTAGAAAAATACATCTTTAGTCGATCGCCCAGTAACTTTCAACCAGTTTTGAGCTTCAATATAATTATTAGGAGCTAAACTTATTGCTTGTTGCCAATATTCAGCCGCTTTATCAAACCAACCATCTGCTTCTTCTGACGAACCTTTTTCTTTCGCCTGTTCTCCTCTGTAGTGAAAAATTACAGCAATATTATTTAAAGCTTGAGGCATTCTCGGATTATTTTCTAAAGCTTGGTGATAGTATTCTATTGCTTGATCGTGTTCGCCATTACTAGCATGAATTAAACCTATATTATAAAGAATATAACTCCGGTCATTAGGGTCATTTTCTAATTTCAAAGCTTCATCATAATTGTCTAATGCCTCAGCATATTCACCATCACCCTGTGCCGACATTCCATCACGATAATAAGCAAAAGCCTCTTTAGCTTGATTATTTGTTGGTAGCAGCTTCAAAATCAAATCTGCCATGACCGTAAATGATTTGTCAATGAAATTATCATTACGTTGAGTTCTGGGCATATTACAACTCTATATTAATTATTGAGTACATAATATAGAGTAGAACAATTCTGGGTAAGTTGCACATACTTTGTTCACAAAAGTTATCGGCCCAAAATATTATATGGCTAATTTTTTATTGATATTTTAATTATTTTTAGGCAAGAAAAGTGAACTGTTATTTTTATTCTAAAGTAGAACAATTTGGAGCTATTTTTCTTATTAAGTTCATTATTGTAGGGTGCGCCATTACGGCTAAAATATCAGCTGTGAAAGGTATTTAACAATCCGTTGTAACGCACCATTTTAGATTTGTCAGTCTAGTACATAAAGTTAGCAGCAGTTTTCCGGATTAAGAATTATTGATCGGAAGGTTTTAGTAAAATAGGCTTTGGTTTTGCAGAAGGTTTAGGAATATCTGAAATATCGCAATTCTCAACTAATTTACTAATGATTAAAACTTGCTCATTTGTTAAACATTTAGGATATTGCTGTAACATCTGTGTTAGTTCTTGAAAACCTTGCAATACAGGAACAGAACAATTAGTTATGCCAATCCATTTTGCCACAGGAAAAACAACAGGAGCAAATATAAAATTTTCAGGGAAACCAGAAACTTGAGGCATAATCAAATTTTCAAACATTTTTTTGTGATATATACTTTGAGAAGTAGGGCTATTTTCTAATGGAAACCACTTTGCTCCTTCTCGTCTTTTTGCAAATCTTCCTGAAGTTGCCTCGTGGGATGTTCCAACCACATAGGTCTCCCCACTCCCAAAGGTGAACCATTCAAACTAAGGTCAATATCAAGTAAACGACAAAGCTTACCTGGGCCAGCAGCAAGACGAGAAATTTTAGGTTTTGATTTTTGTTTTGGTATATATTCCCACAACCAATCTGGCACAGACTCCAATTGTAAAGCTCGAATTAAGACAACACTAGGAACCCCATCTGCATCTGTCACAATATTTAAACAGTGGTACATTCCGTAAATGAGATAAACGTAGCTCATCCCTGGGGGGCAAAACATCACAGCATTTCGTGGGGTACGACTGCGATAAGCGTGACAAGCAGGGTCTCCTGGTGCATAAGCTTCGGTTTCTACGATGGTGCTACGGATAATTTGGTCATTGGACATCCGTCGCACTAAAGTACAACCTACTAAATCTGGGGCAACTTCGGGAGATGGGCGTTCTAGCCAAGTATTGTTTATAATTTCATTTGTTTGAATTAAATTCATATTAAGGAGCTTGTAATTATGGATGTCAAATTAATTTTAATTGGATTAACTGTATTGTTTAGTATTGGTTGTCTATTCTTTGGCACTAAGAATGGATTTTATGATACTGATGATTATCATGGAAATGGTTGTGCCCACTAAGTAGGCGATCGCGGTAGCGATAATGCGACTTATCGCTCAAATATTTTACTTTTTTGATTTTTGATAATTTATTTCTTGGGCAGAATAGTAGTCTGTCCAGGAATTTATATGAATTAAAATTAAATTAACTATGATTAAGTAAGCTTTTTAACAATTAACAATTAATCATTAATCATTACCTCTCCTGAAAACTGATAGGATCGGCGAAAATGATTTTTTTTTATTTATTCTTCAAAAAAGAGGCTTGAAATCTTAATTATTCGGTAAATTAATCAAAATAAATGAACTAGGAATTAAATAATCTGCTCGAATATATCCATGGATTATGTAGAAAATCTAAATGATTTATGAAGAAGCATCATATTTTTTTAAATCAGGAAGATTGAATAGTTTTAAGTTAATAAATAATTCAAATAAACCTTTAACAATTTTGAAACTCTTACCAAGATAATACAATTTTCTTAGCAAAGTTTTGAGTTGTAACCAAATCACTTCAAGTAAATTTTATTGAGGTGCGTAGGGAGAAAATTTACAACAATAAACTTTTTATTCTTCTTGAGAAATTGCCTGATTTTATTGATTTTTTCTCCTCTATAATAACTTGCTCCATCCTATGTCAATCAAGTTATTGCTTTTAGATTTCTAGTTTGTTAACTTTTCACCAACTCTACTTTCCATTTTTTATTATCTACTCGATCGAAAATTAAAATAAATTCTCCACTTATGAAGATTTAATGCTCCATAATTATGCTCTATAAAATCAGTTTTACTACTTATATTTAATCTTTCAATTTAAAGGAATAATCTTGAGCTTGATGCTCAATATAAGCTTAACTTGATCTCACTATTTTCATCATTTTTGTCTACTTTTTTTAATTTCAATTAAACCAAGCATGAAAAAAGAATACTACAAAAAAAGGCTGAAAATCATGCCTAAAAAGAACTTATCCAATCCTATAATAGACTTGTCGCTTTATAAGGTAAAGTATAGAACCCCTAAACGGATCTATTTAAAAATAGAGAAGGAGATGGGGAGATGGGGAGATGGGGAGATAAGAGTATTTTTCTACCTGCAAGGGAAGCTACCAGGTTTGCTATTGGGCGACACGGGGTCTCATCCGCTTTTTCCCCATTCTCGTTCCTGAATTTCCACAACTTCCTCAGGCTGAGGACGGAAGTCAAAAGCACATACCGCCTCCAAAGATACGCTCAGGGGTTCTATAGAGTTAGAAGGAATTTGTCAACATCAAGCCGACCCACGAAAAAACCTCGATCTCAGGAATTAACTGACCAACAAAAACATCTCAATCAAGAAAAAAGTAGCGACCGCGTCAAAAGTGAACAGACAATATCTGGGGTAAACAGATATAATGCAGCTAGAGGATGATATCGAAATCACATCAAAGATGCGCGACGCTCGCTTCATGTTCACTGCAGCTGGACTCTGGAATTTCTACTTAATGGCAGGATAATTTAATGATTGAAAGGTAGAAATTTTCCATTTAACTTTAAGGTTTTATTTCGCGACAAGTCTATTAATTATTAATTATTAATTGTTGAACCATGTCTACCGATAATCGCAAACAAGTCCGCAAAGTTTTAATCATCACTTTACTACTAAATTTATTAGTGATGTTAATCAAAGCTGGAATAGCATTTTGGACAGGTTCTCTGAGTCTATTTGCTGATGCTTTGCACAGTGTCACTGACAGTGCTAATAACATTTTAGGGTTAGTCACAAATCATCTTGCCTCCCCTAAACCAGACCGCCAATATCCATACGGACATCAAAAATTTGACGCTATTGGCGCTCTAGGTATTGCTGCTTTCCTTGGTATTGCTTGTTTTGAAATTCTGAGTGGAGCAATACAACAAATAGTGGGCGGTAGTCAAGAGGTGAATATTTCTCCACCCGCACTATGGATATTATTAATTGTGCTTGGGATTAATATTTTTGTGGCATTTTATGAACGTCGGGTAGGACATAAAATCGGTAGTAGTATTTTAATTGCCGACTCTCACCATACAATGAGTGATATCTGGGTGACAGTAATTGTTATAGCTGGATTAATTGGTATTTGGCAAGGAAATATTTGGAATCTAACTATTTTCCGTTGGTTAGATGTGCTTTTAGCTTTTCCCGTTGCTCTTTTAGTGTTTCGGAGTGCTTGGGAAGTTTTGAAAGAAAATTTGCCTTGGTTGGTAGACTATATGGCAGTAGCACCAGAAGCTATTCATGCGATCGCGATGGAAGTTCCAGGAGTAGTTAATTGTCACGACATTGCTTCTCGTGGAATTATCGGTCGTCAGGTATTTATTGAAATGCACCTCATTGTTAATTCTAATGATATAGAAACTGCTCATCAAATTACTGAAAAGGTAGAAGCGCTTCTACAAGAAAGGTTTCATCCTGCCAGAATCATGATTCATGTTGAACCCCCTGCTTATCAATCAGAACATATTTCTTATCAATCTGATAGTTAAGCAAGTCTATAATTTTAATTTTAAATTTTCAGATCTGAGATTTCTGAGTAGGATTCGGATTTTTAATTATAGCACTACGTCTTTTGGCGTTTGACAATTTGAATTAAAAGCAACACAAGTAATATCATGTCCGGTTGAATATTATAAATAACGATAAAGGAGTCAGGAGTAATATCAAATCCATTTTATTGGACATAAAAAAATTCTCCAATCGTCATAACTATGCTCATCTTTGTCATTCTCTCTCCTCCTGACTCCCCCTCCTGGGAGGGGGAGGGGCGAGGGGTAGGTTGACTCCTCCTGACTTAACCATTCTATAACTGCTTAACCGGATTTGATATCAGGAGGGAAGAAAGAAAGAATAAATAGGAGGAAAAGGAGAAAGTTTTTTGTTTGCAGGCGCACAACTTTCCTAGGGTCATGCTACCGCAAACGTTAACGCGGAGCGCGGGACGGAGTTCTATCACTAATTATCCGGACATGATATAACAATAGTCTTAGAGCTGATTTGTAAACTAAGCTGAAACCTCTTTCTAGACTAGACTTGCTGGAAATTATGCTCATAGGGCTTAGATGTGGCTAAACCCTTGCACTTTGACATCCTCTCCGGCCTAAAGGCACGGAGATTCCTACTGAGCCGTAGCTCTTCGGCGGGTTGACGCTTCTTAGGCTTCTGCTACTTTGACAGTAGTCTTATGCTTGCCTCCACGTCCGTTTAGAGTTTCCGAGTGCCCCCCGGCAACTAATAATAGTGTAGCATATATTCAATTCACTTGCAAATAAAAAGTCGCCCGCTTATGGGCGAAGCTTTAAACCCAATTTTTCGGTAAACTTCTTCTTACCTTATACACCACCAATGACTAAAAACAATAAACCTAAGAATGATCAAGCATCTGCGGAAGTTACCTCTGAGTTCTCAGCTTGGTTAACTCCACTAACTTACTTTTTGTCATGCTGTATATTAGTGCCATTTTATTTCAAAATAGAAATCAGGGGTCAAAAAAATATACCAAAAACAGATGCAATTATTCTTGCACCTACTCACCGTTCTCGCTGGGATCCTCTAATTATAGCTTATGCAGCAGGTTTGTTTGTGACTAACCGTAAACTTCGATATATGGTCTCCGAAGAACAAACACGAGGTTTTCAAGGTTGGTTTATTCGTCGCTTGGGTGGGTTTCCTGTTGATCGCGATCATCCTGGAATTTCTAGTATTCGCCATAGTGTTCAACTCCTAAAAAATCAGGAAATGTTGGTACTATTTCCTGAAGGAAGAATATATCCCGAAAATAACAAAATTTATCCTATTCAATCGGGTGTTTCTCGTATAGCACTACAGGCAATATCTAGCAAAAAGGAACTTAATCTAAAAATTATTCCTGTTAGTATTTTATACGATCATCCAGCTCCTCCACCCTGGCGGTGTGGCGTTAAGGTTAATATAGGTTCTCCTTTAGAAGTCAAAGATTATCTTGGTTATTCTACAAAGCAAGCTGCTAAGATACTTACTGATAATATAGAACTTTCTATGACACAATTGCACAAAAAACATTAGGTTAGTTCAAGCTATCAAAGTAGCTAAAAATCAAGATAAATTATAGGCTTAAACTAAGTATGAGAAAATCAAAATAATAGTAGTTAAAATTTATCAAATAAGCTGAATTCATTAAATATAATAAAAAAATTATAATGAAAAACCTTGATTGAATAGGGCATTCTATAACCTATAACATAATTGGTATATATGTATATTGGTATATATCTATTATTTTTTCCCTCGAATAAAGATAATAATTATAAATACTAAACTTAACTAAATCTTAACTATCTTTTATGACAGTTTTATTGTAGAAATTAATTATAGTTATTTGTAACTAGATCGGCATAGTAATATAGCCATCTCATCTCCACTATTAGCAGAAACAAGAATGAATGTTTGAAATTGCTCAACTCAACTTAATCCTAGCAATGGACATTTATTCTGCTTACTAAAAGACAAAAGATGTAGAATTTTGTATAAGGGATCTGAAAATAATGGTATCAACACCAGAAAAAATAGCTTCGATCAGTGCTTTTGGCCAGGCGCGTTCAACCGTTGAAGGAACGCCCCTGAGTTCTGATGAACTCTACAAAATGCAAGCTTTTTGGCGCGCTTCTTGCTATTTAATGGTAGGGATGATTTATCTTAAAAAGAATCCTCTCCTACAGGAACCTCTAAGCCCTGAACACATTAAAAGTCGAATTTTGGGACACTGGGGGTCAAGTTCTGGTCAAGCATTTATATGGATACATCTCAACCGGATTATCAAAAAATTTGACCTTGATATGATTTATATGTCCGGTCCAGGACATGGCGCACCAGGAGTATTAGCTCCAACTTATTTAGAGGACACTTACTCAGAAGTCTATCCTGACAAGGGTCAAAATATACAAGGTCTAGAAAAATTCTTCAAAGAATTCTCTTTCCCCGGTGGTATTGGTAGTCATTGTACGCCAGAAACTCCAGGTTCTATCCATGAGGGAGGTGAACTTGGTTATGTACTTTCTCATGCCACAGGTGCAATTCTGGATAATCCAAATTTAATTTCTGTGCCAGTTGTGGGAGATGGTGAGTCAGAAACAGGACCTCTAGCTACATCTTGGCATTCCAATAAATTTATTAATCCCATTACAGATGGTGCTATCTTACCAATTCTGCATCTAAATGGTTATAAGATTAACAATCCTACAATTTTAGCTAGAATCAGCCATGAGGATTTAAGAAATCTATTTTTGGGTTATGGTTATCAACCATATTTTGTCGAAGGCTCCGATCCAGATAGTATGCACCAAGCAATGGCAGCTACCTTAGACCATTGTGTTCAAGAAATCAAAGCTATTCAGCAAGAAGCTAGGAGTTCTGGCAATGCCGATCTGCCACGGTGGCCGATGATTATATTCCGGACACCTAAAGGATGGTCAGCTCCCTCAGAAATTGATGGACACAAAATTGAAGGTTTCTGGCGGGCGCACCAAGTGCCGATGACTGATGTTGCTAAAAATCCAGAACATCTAAAAATTTTAGAAGGGTGGCTGCGTAGCTACAGACCAGAAGAACTTTTTGATGAAAGTGGCAAGTTTAAACCGGAATTAAGAGAAATAGCTCCTTATGGTGGCCGTCGGATGAGCGCTAACCCTCATGCCAATGGTGGTCTTCTCTGCAAACAATTGAATATGCCTAATTTCCAGGAATACGGTATAGAAATAGATAAACCTGGAACAATAGAAGCAGAAAATACTCGTCCTTTGGGTGTATTTCTCCGGGATGTCATGGCTAAGAACATGAATAATTTCCGGGTATTCGGACCTGATGAAAATACTTCTAATAAGCTGAATGCCATTTATGAAGTTAGTAAGAAAACTTGGATGGCAGAGTTTCTACCGGAAGACTTGGATGGTGGGGAGCTTGCACGAGATGGTCGTGTGATGGAAATGTTGAGTGAACACACTCTCGAAGGTTGGATGGAAGGATACATATTGACGGGAAGACACGGCTTTTTCTCGACTTATGAGGCATTTGCTCATGTAATTGATTCAATGGTGGGTCAACACACAAAGTGGATTGAAAAGTGCAATGAACTTAGTTGGCGTGAAAAAATTCCTTCTCTAAATTTGTTGATTACTTCTACAGTTTGGCGACAAGACCACAACGGTTTTACTCACCAAGATCCTGGTTTCCTAGATGTAGTTTCTAACAAGACTCCAGATGTAACTCGGATTTATCTACCACCTGATGTTAACTGTTTGTTATCGGTTGCTGACCACTGTTTGCGGAGCAAAAACTATGTAAATGTGATTGTGTCTGACAAACAGAAGCATTTGCAGTACATGGATATGGATGCTGCAATTAAGCATTGTACCAAGGGTATAGGCATTTGGGATTGGGCAAGTAACGACCAGGGAATGGAGCCTGATGTTGTGTTGGCAACTGCTGGAGATATTCCGACTAAGGAAGCTTTGGCTGCTAGTGTTCTTTTACGGGAAGCTTTCCCTGACTTGAAGATTCGCTTTATCAATGTAGTCGATCTGTTTAAGTTACAACCAGATACAGAGCATCCTCATGGATTGAACGATCGCGACTTTGATACTTTGTTTACTCTGGATAAACCAATTATCTTTAACTTCCACGGTTATCCTTGGTTGATTCACCGTTATACTTACCGTCGCACTAATCACAATAATCTCCATGTCCGAGGTTATAAGGAAAAGGGTAATATTAATACACCTTTAGAATTAGCTATTCGGAACAATATTGACCGCTTCAGTATTGCGATGGATGTAATTGACCGAGTAGATAGACTAAAAGTTGCAGGTGCTCATGCGAAAGAAGATTTCCGCAATGAGCAAATTTCTTGTCAAAACTATGCGTACGAGTATGGTGCTGACCGACCTGATATTGTTAATTGGAAATGGCCTTACTAGCTGAAGTCAGAAGTCAGAAGTCAATCTGCCTCTTTTTCTCCTAAGTAGATGACAATGTAGGAACGTTTCATGCAACGTTCCTACAGGGTTATAAGTTTTTGGCGTTGATGATTTGAGGTATGATATCATGTCCGGATAAGAGCTCGATAGAACTCCGTTCCGTTTGCGCGACCAAAAAACTTTCTCCTTCTACTCGGGGTTTCTTCTTCTTTCTTCCCTCCTGAGTCCTGTAGGGAGTAATGGCCATTCCCCCCTACGACTCCTGATATCATGTCCGTTTATATCGTTTGTGTAAACCCAAGGGTGAATATCTACAGGAAATGATGGTTTTTTCTTGCGAGGGTAGCCTTCTTTCCTCTTCCCTCTTTCTTCTTCCTTCTTCCTTCTTCCTTCTTCCTTACCTTTGCTATACAAGACCGATGCTACCGGACATGATATGACTCCTAAGTAATTAAACAGGAGTGATGTTAATTAATACCAGTCGCGGTCAATTAATTGATACAAAAGCAGCAATTGAAGGTATAAAATCTGGAATAATTGGTTATTTTGGAATTGATGTTTATGAGCAAGAAGAAAATATTTTCTTTAAAGATTTATCTGATACAGTTATTCAGGATGATACTTTCCAGTTATTACAATCTTTCCAGAATGTTTTGATTACTTCTCATCAGGCATTTTTCACTAAAGAAGCACTGAATGATATTGCTACTACAACCTTATCTAATATTACTGACTTTGAGCAAGGAAAGCCTCTCCAAAATGAGGTAAAGCTTCCTGAAAAAGTTCGGACTAAAGCATAAAATGGATACAGAGATATTATTTTAGCCTACATTACGTACTTCAATATGTCGTATAAATGATCGGGAGTCCTAATTTAGAATTCAGGTAGGGGATCCATCAGATTAGCAACGTACAGGAAAAAATAATAGTTGTCATAATTAGTGATGCCATTTTAGAAAAATAATGTTACTAACAATAAGTGTGATTAAAATAATTTACAGTAGATGTCCCTTTGAGAAAAAAATAGAGTTTCTGACCTAAAAACTGGTTCTGAAGACATTCATTCTGACTCCTGACTCCTGATTCCTAATAAAGATGCTAATCATTTGTAGCAAAAATTTATCGAATTAGTATTAGACTTTTAAAAAGTATTCGATGATAGAGAAGGAGATGTTTTGGTACAATTATGTCTCCATTGAGTTAGAACTTGTTCTCTGTAAACCCTTCGATTTCTTCGTTTATGAATAAATTCATTGTTATTAACAAAATAGCCCATACGAGCATTAACAAAACCATTATAGGCAATTTCTACTGGAAAAGTTTTCCAACCATAATTGCTTCTATTGTTCCGCTCAAACCAAACTAATTTGTTAGTATTTTCATATCTACAAATATGAATTACTCGACTCTCCGTGCGGAAAAATGCCTCCTGAGATAAATTACGATTTATATTTTGGCAACTCAAATTATTGTTGGCAAAAGGAGGTTGATTATAATCATCATAAAATTCCGGTTGTGATGGTTTAGAAGCACCTTTACGGTTTTCATATTGACCATGTTTGAGGTAATGTTGGTAAGCAGATTGAAATTCTCCACGACGTATCGCATTTCTAACGTCAGGGTTATGTCGCAAATATTCTTGCTCATCAAATATTTTGAAAGCTGGGGGGCGATTTTCATATTGTCCATATCTGACATAATGTTCATAACCAGATCTATATTTTCCTTGACGTACTAGCTGTGCAACATCAGGGTTTTGACGTAGATATTTTTGTTCGTCAAATTCTCTGGTATAATTTTCTGCAAGTGCTAGGGGAGTATTACAAATAGTTAGAGCTACTACAGCGATCGCTACTATATTTGTTTTCATCTTATTAAGATTAAGCATTTTTGAACACCTCAACTATTAATTGTTCTTAATTATTAAGGTATCTCCTGAGTTATATAGACTGTGAGGTATTTTAGGCAGTTAAAATTTTTTTTTGTGACTTACCTAAGTGCCTTAACATCCTGTTTCCTTTACAGTGCTTTTCGTTTGAGTAAACCAAAAAATATAGCAGGGAATAGGGGATAGGGAATAGGGAATAGGGAATAGGGAACCCACCCATAACCCCTCCTGAGAGGGGAATAATTGACAATTTATGGATAATAATTGATTTTTTTTAATTTCCACCAGATGTCTAGTGATATCATGTCCGGTAGCATCGGTATTGTATAGCAAAGGTAGGGAACAGGGAACAGGGAACAGGCAAGAATACTTAAGGGCAATAAAAAACTTAAATTTCCTGTAGATATTCACCCTTGGGTTACACAAACGCCCCCAGCAGACATGATATGATTGTATATTATTCAGGATTTACGCAGCACAACGTATTTTCGTCATTGCGACCCATAGGGAAGCAGTCTCAAATCCTAGTTTTTCGTACTTCATGGGTAAGTCCTATTATTCTTAACATTTACTACTCCCCTACTCCCCCACTCCCCCACTCCCTGACTCCCCTACTCCCTACTCCCTACTCCCTACTCCCTATTACCTGCCATAACAGTGCCAATTTATGAAGTGTCTACTTGTCGGATGATTCTGCTTTACTATTTTCGTAGTAACAAGGTAGATTAATCTGATATCTGAGATGGTTTGATTCAGATAGTGGCATATATCTATCACTATTTAGTGCTAAAAGTTCCTACAGTTAAACCATAGAGTTAATCAAGGAATTTAACAATGACATCTAACACCTGCCTCTCCCAGTCTACCTCCTTTGCTGCTGATACCAATACAGATACTTGTAGTACTATTGCATGGCTTGACTTAGTAGCATCAGCAGTAGACAATTTTGATGGAGATGATTGGTTAGCTCTGTGTGGTGATATTGACGAAGGTGAAATCTACCGAGATTGGTTTATTTGGCAAGATGTAGATTTTTCTCAAGAGTGGGAAGCTTACGATCTGGCAAGCAACAAGAGATTTGTAGCAACAGATTTATCTTTACTCAAAGCTCATATCGATCAAATAGAAGATGCAAGAAGTGCAATATCTATCATGGAGTATAATAATTAGTATGTCATGTATCTATACATTTTGATTTTTTTGTCGTTGTTCCGTTTTTAGGGTTAGTTAGTGCAATATAAAAACCCCTATAAGAAAATTATGCTGAAAAAACAGTGAGAGTGTAGGTATCAAGATTTACTTGTTACCTACATTACTGAGTTTTCGTTTTGACGATCGCATTTTTTTCAAAACATTATCACTCTAATCATTGAAAAAATTCACAATTGACTGATGGGATAAATCACATACATTGAATTTATTTTTACATATTATCAAAGTAGAGAGGTAAATTATTTTCTATATTAAATTAATTAATTGATTAAAGTTTCCTCACAGAAACACAAAGGTTATTCTTAAATATGCAGCTTAACTAGCTGCTTTTTTTGTGTTTTCTGAAAGTTATTTTCAGAATAATAGCTTTTCTGGCGTTGGATAAAGTACAAAATTTTGATTTTCTAGATCATAAGAAAATACAGAGATAAAAACGTATTATTACTCAATTATTAATATAGAAATTAGTGATCGCCTTAAATCCAGGATTATAAAATTTAGACCGGTAAAATCAATTTTTAATTTCCTCTTTTTCCTGATTTAATTCAATATTTTATCTGATTATATACCGTAATTACTAGGATTAGGAAAAAATAATGCTTAAAGCTATTTGGAATGGTGTTATTTTAGCACAGAGCGATCGCTGTGAAACTGTCGAAGGTAATTATTATTTCCCACCAGACACAGTTAATCGTGAATATTTCAAAGAAAGCAAAACCCATAGTAACTGTTTCTGGAAAGGTGAAGCGAGCTACTACAATATAGAAGTAGTTGGTATTATCCCAACCCCAAAGAAAAAGCCAAAAACATTCAAAACTATGTGGCCTTTTATCCTCGCGTACAAATAGAAAGCTAGGGTAAAAATGTGTCCTAAAATCATTAAGTCTGGCCACAATTATTTC
>NZ_JAAHGB010000008.1:0-129825 GCF_010672695.1 Okeania sp. SIO1H4 | reverse complement strand
ATTTGATATTTTTGATAGAATTGGATTGTGGATTAATCAATTGCTAGAATGATTAATTAATGGTTATTTTTAGTCAAAATCTAAACCAATTTTTGGCAATATCATTCCATAATGTGCAACCCCTATTATTTTTGATTAAACTAGAATTTACGCAAAATCAGAGCGTTATACGCACTTCTGTGATATAATGTGCGTTGCAAAACAGCCTGTAAGTATGTCTATCCGTAAGTCATGATGATATCATTTCTCTCATTACCCCTCAGAACTAATCAACTCCCGATACACTCCCTCTTCCTGCAACATTTCCTCATGAGTACCGCGCTGCACCACCTCGCCATTTTCCAAGACAATAATCTCATCGCAATCACGAATGGTACTCAACCGATGCGCCACAATAATACAACTACACCCCCGACTCTGCAAATTATCAACAATCATTTTCTCTGTTTCCGCATCCAAAGCACTCGTTGCCTCATCCATTACTAATATTGTGGGATTATTTACCAAAGCACGAGCAATTTCTAACCTCTGTCTTTGACCCCCACTTAAGTTTGCTCCTCCCTCCAATAACTCACCATCGTATCCACCAGGAAATGCCATCACTGCTTCATGGATAACGGCATCTTGACAAGCTTTCATCAGTTGAGTCGTTGATATTGTCGGGTTCCACAAAGTTAAATTATCGCGCACCGTGCCACCAAATAAAAATATTTCTTGTTCCACCATCGACAGAGAATGAGTTAATACTGTGGGCGAAATATTCTCTCTGGGAACACCATCAAACAAAATTTCTCCCTCCCACGGTTGATACAAACCACAGATTAATTTGGCGATCGTCGATTTTCCCGAACCACTACCACCAACTAATGCTATTTTTTGCCCTGGTTGCAACGACAAATTAAAATCTATGACTAAAGGTGGATCTACCTGTGAATAGCCAAATGTAATATTCCTTAATTCTACATAACCCTTGAGTTTTGATTCTTCAAATACTTGCTCTTTTTCCCCTTCAGCTTTTTCCCCTTCAGCTTCTTCCTGGGTCTCATTACTCAATACATCATCAAGTCGATTCAAATCTCCTTCTAATTCCTGGAGAGTGCTGCTAAAACCAAGCAAAGTATTTACAGGTTCCTGAAAATTTAACATCAAACTCTGAAATGCTACCAACATTCCAATACTCAGTTCCCCTTCCATGACTCGCAAACCACCTACGACTAATACCAATACTGATGTTAGGGATGATAAAAATGTTGGTAAAATCTCTAAAGCTTGATTTGTCACTTCCAACTGTTGTTGAGTATTCACAGTTTTCGCATAATATCCAGACCACCGAGAAAAAAAGTCTGACTCCAGCGCCGATGCTTTTAGGGTTTCCATACTTTGCAACCCCGCAATACTTGCCCCCGCAAGTTTACCTTCGTCTTGTACTAACCGCATATTGGCATCTACCCGTTGCCGAGATACCCACTGCAAGGCCAAGATATTTACCGCAGCAAAGCTAATTCCGATTAAAGTTAGTACGTGGTCGTAGGCAAACATCACCAACCCATAAAATACTATCATCACTGTATCAATAACTGTAGTTGCTAACTGACCGGAAAGCACCTGGGCAACTTCATTATTGATATTGACGCGATCGCTAATTTCTCCAGCATATCTTTGAGCATAAAATCCTACTGGTAGTCGCAGAACATGCCACATAAACTGACTAGACATGCCTACAGATAATTTAATCATTAATTTTCTCAGGTAGCGTAGTCGCAATAAAGTCAGTAAAGTTTGTAATATCATGGCGATCGTCATTCCCAAAACTAGGGGACGCAACCAGTTAGTACGATTTTCCACAAGAATATTATCAACAAATATCTGGCTAAATACTGGTACTGTCAAACCGGGAATTACTAGCAGAAAGCCTGCTATTATACAATAAATTATTGCGCCTAAAGATGGTCGGAGTCTTTGATATAATAATGGGATGATGCTTGGTTTACGACCACTTTTTTCAAATTCATCTCCGGGTTCGATAGTGAGGATAACTCCGGTAAAGCCTTCATCAAATTCATCCCAGGAAACTTTGCGAGGTCCGGTAGCAGGGTCGTTGAGGAAAACTTGATGTTTGTTAAATCCTTCTACGACTAAGAAATGATTAAATTCCCAAAATACAATGTAGGGGGGAGATATTTCGTCAAGTTGATCGAGGGTTTCTGCTTTGAAACCATTTGCTTCCATTCCGTAATTTCTGGCAGCACCAACTATTTTAGATGCTTTGCTGCCATCGCGGGAAACTCCACATTCTTGTCGGAGTTTGGCAAGAGGTACAATGCGACCGTGGTAAGCGAGGATGATACTGAGGGCAGCAGCACCACATTCAACGGCTTCCATCTGAATAATTGTAGGGGTTTTGACTCTTTTTTTTTCATTTGACTTAGAAAGAAGAAGTAATATTATGTCCGGTTGAATAGTTATAAATAATGAGGGATCACTCAGGAGTCAGGAGTCAACCCACCCCTCGCCCCTCCCCCTCCCAGGAGGGTAACTCAGGAGTTAGGAGGGAAGAGTAGAAGAAAGTTTTTTGATTACTAATTATCCGTTAGCGCAGCTCCCCTGGAAGGGGGCACATGATATAAGGGTAGTCCTAAAGATGTCAGGATATTAGTTCTTACATCCCTTTAATGATCGGAAGGTAGACTAGAAAAATTATTACTTGTTTACCACTACCGATATAAGAAGCAGTACTATAAATAGCTACAAACTTAATTTGATTACTCTATTTAAACATCCGATCGTTACTCAAGTTATAATACGGATTTTAACTGGTCAATTTTCACTGGTTTAGAAATATAATTATTCATTCCTGAATTTAAACAAATTTGGCGATCTTCTTCCATTGCATTTGCAGTCATAGCGATAATATAAGGTTTTTGGCTATCTGGAAAATGTTGACGAATCCAACAAGTAGCTTCTACCCCACTCATTTGTGGCATTTCCATATCCATTAAGATAATATCATAGGATTTACAAGGACTAAAAAGGGGGAAAGAATACTTCTTTTGATTAGAGAATAGCAAAAAATAAATTATTCAATTTTTGGACTACCCCTACTCCCTTAAATTCAGTGCAATGAAATATTTTTTGACTCGGAAGTCCCTTACTTATTAAACTAACATAATAGTAATTAATCGACTCAAATTGAAAACGCAAAGCAAGTGATCGCCAATTAAATCTGAAGAATAGTAAACTTCTATCTAGGGTTTGCTGAAAAAGTCTTTTTGTAGGGGGTAGGAGGACTGAGTCAGGAGGAATAATTGTCTGATATTTGTCTCTCTAGGTTTGCTGAAAATTTGATCATTTTCAGCTTTTTGGAACGAAAAACTTGCATTTTTTCCGTAAAAAGGCTAAATTTATTACAAATAAAGGCTTTTTAGAGTTATATCATGTACCCTTGAATACTTATACTTTGGTGGAAAGAAGGCAGAGGGCAAAAGGCCTTTATGTTCAAGGGTTTCTTCCAATTGTGACTTAATTCTATACACAAACGATGCTACCGGACATGATATTAATCAGCAAATCCTATCTATTCTATAATTACTTATTATCTCCCCTTAATTAGGGATAGAACTTCGTTCCGTGCTCCGCGTTACATGTCGCATTTGCGTTTTGCTGGCGCACAACTGCGTTAACGCTGCGCGACATTTTTCCCCAGCATGACCTTAGCGCAGCTCCGACCCAGGAGATAGGATGCGTTGTGCGCCAGCTAAACAAAAAACTTTCTCCGATCTTTCTTTGTCTTCTTTCCTTCTCGTTCCCTGTCTTGAACGCAATTTTTCCTTCTTCCCTCTTCCTTCTTCTATAATTTTCCTAATCCTAATAATGTACGCTAATATAACAAAAAGTTAACATTATATGTATGTCCAAAAAAAATGGACTCAAAACTTAAATATGGCAGTTAAAGTAGGAGATCGAGCACCCAATTTTACCTTACCATCCCAAGACGAAACCCCAGTTTCTCTATCTAACTTCCATGGTAAGAAAAATGTTGTCGTTTATTTTTATCCCAAAGACGACACACCTGGATGCATTAAAGAAGCTTGTGCATTTCGAGATAAATATCAAGTCTTTACAGATGCTGGTGCTGAAGTGATTGGTATTAGTGGAGACTCTCAACAGTCTCACAAACAATTTGCTAGCAAGTATAATTTACCCTTTACTCTTTTAAGCGATACTAGCAACAAAGTCAGAGAATTATATGGTGTTCCTGCTACACTTTGGATACTGCCGGGTAGAGTTACTTACGTCATAGACAAAGAAGGAATTATCCGTCATATCTTTGACTCTATGCTCAATTTTGAAGCTCACGTTGAAGAAGCTTTAAAAACATTAAAAGCAATACCTGCCTCAAGAAGCTAGAAGGCTTTCATCAGAGACTTACGCAAAATTCTCTATTATCCCATAACCGCAGTTTAGGGCGCATTGCAACGCACCCTGCAATTAGAATTTTTGCGTAAGCTCTAATTGTTAAAATGAATCACTCAGAGATTAGTGAATATACCAAAGAACAAGTTGCTTAGGACATAGACTGATGATGAACCTCAGATAGGAAAATTTTTTCCCCCTGTTCCCTATTCCCTATTCCCTATTCCCTATTCCCTATTCCCTATTCCCTATTCCCTATTCCCTGCTATAACTCCAATTCTGATATCATTCTAAACCTGAGCAGATTCAATACCTGCTACTTCATCAGTATTATGAGCTGCCTTCCCATTGCTACTATGACCATTAGTAGGTCGTGGTTGAATTAAACCATAACCACCATGATGATAACGTTTGTAGATCACATTAATTTCGCCTGTTGCAGCATTGGAAAACATATAGAAATCATGATCGATAAATTGTAGCTGCTCTAGTGCTTCTTCTACCGTCATCGGAGACATAGCAAAATATTTCGTCCGTACTACTTCACTAGGTAGCTCCGGTTGGCGATCGCCAATCAAATCCTGCTCTACTGGTTGTGATTCAATCATCTCAACAGTTTTAGCTTTACTCACCTTGGATTGACGCTTTTCTTTATACTTTCTTAATTGGCGTGCAATTTTATCTGCTACTAAGTCAATACTAGCATACAAATTCTCGCTACTTTCTTGGGCACGAATGACTGTACCGTTAGCGTAGATAGTTACTTCTGCTGTCTGCTTAGGATTTATCCGTGGGTTTCGAGCTACTGACAGATGTACATCTACCTCTGTAGTGAGTTGTTGAAAATGGCTAACTGCTTTTTCAATTTTTTGATTAACATACTCGTGAATGGAATCGGTTATTTCTATATTCTTACCCTGGATAACAAGCTTCATAAGCTCCCTCCGCTAATGTTTGGGATTTACTATTTAGAGTAGCACTTTGTATTCTCCCTAACATCCTATCTTTAAAATCCTTTGCATCCCTTGACATTTCTTGATTTTTTTTGCTTGAATTTAGCTAAATTTACAAGGGTAAATTTACCCTTGATTGTTTGGATAATTCACAGTACCCAAACTGACTCCTAACTACTCTAGCTATATAACTCAACTATTAGATATTGGTATTTCATCACATTGTCCACTTCAAAACTCTCTAACATGCTTTCTCAAGATAATCCCAAGTTACCTCCCCCTTGCCATTTAATTTGTCCAGGATTAATCAGTTACTCAGTGGCCTGGGAATGGCAACAATCACTTGTCCAACAACGTCGTAATTGTCCAGAATTGACTGATGTCCTAATATTATTAGAACATCCACCAGTTTATACTTTAGGACAAGGGGCCACATTAGATTTTCTCAAATTCGATCCCAGTCAAAATGAATATGAACTTTACCGAGTGGAGCGAGGTGGGGAAGTTACATATCATTGCCCCGGCCAACTGGTGGGTTATCCTATTCTCAATTTACGACGTTATCAGCAGGACTTACATTGGTATCTACGACAACTAGAAGAAGTATTGTTACAAGTGTTAGATGTCTATGGTCTCGATGGTGAAAGATATCCAGGTTTAACAGGGGTTTGGTTAGAGGGAAGAAAAATAGCAGCTATGGGGATTAAAGTTAGTCGTTGGATAACTATGCACGGTTTTGCTCTAAATGTTTGTCCAGATTTAGTTGGTTTTCACAGAATTGTACCTTGTGGTATTTCTGATAAATCTGTAGGTAGTCTGGCAGAGTTTATTCCTGGTATTACTATAGATGAAGTCCTTCCTCAAGTAGCTGCTGCTTTTACTAAAGTATTTGGAGTCGAGTTAATTTGCTATTCGAGTTAATTTGCTATTAATTTTAAAAAGTGTTTCGGTCTATAATGCGGAGCAAACAGCTTATCGGCAAGGGGATGCGCGACCCCTCCTCAAATTAAACGACAAGCTAGAAGTCGGGGATTTAAACCCAAGCTTTCGTGCTGAAAGCTGAGTGCTGAAATGTTGATAGCTAGTTAAAAAGGTATAGGATCAGAGTCGTCTGGAGGTGATTTCTCTTCTGGTATATTTGGTTTTGATTCTTCGTTGAAAGTAGAGCTACGACGAGACTTTAAATCTACAACATTATTATAGTTTTGCTCTTGTGGTTGTGTCTGAGTTACAGTTCTTTTACTAGGTTGATTTTTGGATGTTTGACTATCATCTTGAGTCATAGCTTCAGGACTAACAGGATATATTCTGGAAGCTGTTAATTCAGCTCGTTTTTCTTTAAAACCTTCTGGTCGTTCAATAGTATTCATATTCAAGCGACCTTCCACAATTACAACATCTCCTTCGTGGTATTGTTGACTAACTTGTTGAGCTAAATCTCTCCATGCTACTACTTTTAGTACAGCAGGTTTTTTTTCTACTCCTAAATTAGAAAATTCCACCATCATTTCTGCTACTGGTAATTGAGCATCTGCTGTGTAGCGAAGTTCTGGATCTTTGATAATTTGTACCATCAATATACAGCTATTCATTTTAATTTTTAACTATGACTAATTGAACAAAGTAAAAAGTAATAAGTAAAAAAATTGTAGGGGCGGGTTTAACCGAAAGCTTTGACTTAAGCACAATGAGTTCTAATAACCCGCCCTCTAATATTGAGTTTATTTCTGCTCACCTATCTTAACTTATAATCCCCTTCAAATATTGAGTTTATTTCTGCTCACCTATCTTAATTATAATCCCCTTCAAATTAGCAAAAAAAAGGAAAACAAAAACAAGATAATTATAGCAATCTTATTTTAGTTTAGAAATATTGTAGATTTTAGGAAACAGGGAACAGATATGGGAGAAACACTGAAGCAATAAAACTATCACAAACGATTTAGGATTGCTATAGTAATCGAAGGAAAGGTGAGAATATATCAAAAGCTTAAAGTTCAGACAAAGCCATATTTTCCCTTCTTCTTTCTTCCTGATAATTAATTATAGTAATCGAAGGAAAGGTGAGAACATATCAAAAGCTGAAAACTCAGACAACGCCAGATTTTCCCTTCTTCTTTCTTCCTGATAATTAATTATAGTAATCGAAGGAAAGGTGAGAACATATCAAAAGCTGAAAACTCAGACAACGCCATATTTTCCCTTCTGCCTTCTGCCTTCTGCCTTCTGCCTTCTGCCTTCTTCCTTCTTCCTTCTTCCTTCTTCCTTCTGCCATACTATCAACCATTTAGTTTCTTCCCAGTCATAAATAAATTCACAAAATCATTAATTGTATTGCGGTAATCCCTCAAAGTTTTATCAACCCAATCTCGATCGTTACTATCTGCATAAATATGTACTAAGGGTTCTCCAGCATCCGGTAAAACTAATACCCAATTATCATTTTGATGATTAATAATCTTTACTCCATCAGTTAATTCTAATTTTTCTGGAGAATTAGTTTCTACTAAATACCGCATTAACGCTCCTTTCACTTTCCAAGGACAACGTACTTTATAGGAACGATGAGTAACAGCAGGAATATCCGCACTGATTTGTCCTAAAGAGCGCTCTTGAATAGTCAACATTTCTATTACTTTAGCGATACAAAACATTGCATCAAAACCAGGATGTAATTTAGGAAAAATAAATCCCATATCACCACTCCCACCTAATACCACATTATGATTAATTTGACAAGCCTCCATTAATGCCGTGGGATTTGCTTTTGTCCGAATCACATGACTATCGTGACGACGAGCAATTTGCTCTACTGCCGCAGAAGCATTTATTGGTACTACTACCGAACTGCGCGGATGAGCGGTTAACATTAAATTGACCATTAGTGCAGTTAACATTTCACCACGAATAGCAGAACCAGTTTCATCTACTAATATTAATTGTTCTCCATTTGCTGTTACTTGAACTCCTACATTTGCTTGTAAAGCTTCTACCACCCGACCTAATTGGTCTAATAAACTCTCTTTTTCTTCTTGCCCTAAAGAAGTCTCTTTTAAGCTCGCATTTAAAACTACAGCATCACAACCAAATTTAGCTAATAATTGTGGTAATACTGCTCCAGAAACACCATAACAATAATCAATTACTACTTTAGATTTACTATAGCGAATTGCCTCAGAATTAAGCAGATTTTCAAAGCCTTTGCTATAAGCATCTAATACTTCATGGCGATAAACCACATTGCCAATTTCTGGAATTTGTACTCGCCGTAAATCTTCTTTAAAATATGCTCCCTCTATCTTTTTTTCCTTCGCTTTAGAAAGATTAATTCCTTGAGAATCAAAGATTTCAATTAATATTTGGTCTGAGCGGTTAGGAGAAAGACGTACATGAATACCACCTACAAGATTCATAGTTGGTAAAATTGTTCTGGCAATAGGAATTGCAGTAGATTCTAAATTTATTACGTTCACTCCAACTGACATTAAACCAGCAATTAAAGACCGAGAAACCATCCGAGATATACTGCGTTGGTCGCGAGAAGCTGATATTGTTGAACCAGGTTTTAAAGTAGAACCATAAGCTGCTCCTAACTTCACCGCAAATTCTGGAGTAATATCTATATTTGCTAATCCCTGCACCCCTCGTTGTCCAAACAAATTTCTCTTAGCAGTTGTTCCCCAAATCAAATTAATATTCAGGGTAGCTCCAGATTCTACTTTTTTACTAGGCCATACTCTAACATTGGGACTAATTTGAGCCTCTTCTCCTACAGTAGATAATGAACCAACCACAGCACCTTCTAATACCTGAGCACGACGGTCTATCCGCGCACCTCGACAAATTACACAAGCTCTTAAATTTGCATCCTCTCCCACCAGTGCTCCATTCCAAATAATTGGCCGCTTCACATCAGCATCTGCACCAATTGTCACATTATCTCCAATCACACTACCTGCTTCAATCTGCACTCTTGGGCCAATTCTACAGTTATCTCCGATTAAAGCTGGTGTCTCAACTTTAGCTGTCCGGTCAATATAAGTATTTTCTCCTGTCCAAAGTCCGGGCGATCGCTCTTGATAAGCAAAATCAAGTTTTACTGTATGTTGAAGTGCATCATATTGAGCTTCCCGATAGGCATCTAAATGTCCGACATCACACCAATAACCTTCTGCTATATAGCCATACATTGGCTCATTTTTATCTAACAATAAAGGAAATAATTCTTTCGAGAAATCACTTTCTTGATTATCTGGTAGATAGTTTAAAATTTCTGGCTCTAAAATATAGGTTCCTGTATTAACAGTATCAGAAAATATTTCGCTGCTAGAAGGTTTTTCTAGAAACTTTTTTATCCTCTGTTTTTCATCTGTAATTACTACTCCAAAATCAATAGGATTAGGTACACGAGTTAGTACTAAAGTGGCTTTTGAATTATTTTTTTTATGAAATTCTATAGCTGTAGTTAAATCAAAATCTGTAATTGTATCTCCACTAATTACCAAGAAAGTTTCATCGAGAAGTTCAGCAATATTTTTCACACAACCAGCAGTTCCTAGAGGTTGTTCTTCCTCTATAGCATAAGTCATTTGTACTCCAAATTGACTGCCATCTTGGAAATATTCACGCATTACATCAGGCAAATAATGTAAAGTAGCAATAATTTCCCTAATTTGATGTTTTTTTAATAAATTAATAATATGTTCGGCTATTGGGCGATTTAAAATTGGTACCATTGGTTTTGGAAGATCGCAGGTCAGTGGTCTGAGTCGTGTTCCGGAACCTCCTGCCATTAATACTGCACGCATAATTCCTCCTTTGTTATTGATTTTGTCTTGCTATATATCATTCATTCATACTAATTGACACTCCTTTGATCTGATTGTGTCAGATAACAAACAATGGGTCAAAACTAATTATTTCCTCTACAGGTATTGTTTGAAAAATAAACAATACTGTCATTAAAATTTTATTTATTTACTTTGACAAAATTTTTGTTTAAATTTTTTATCTAAAATTTTACTTCAATTTTTTTTTCAAAATCAATCAAACTCCAGGAATAATCATAAATTTTAGACATAGCAATCATTATAAAAATTAAATTTTTCCCTGATTTTTTATGACTTTTCTATTCCTCAATTCCTATTAGGGGAATAGCTGTAGAAAAATTTTGTGAAAATATTATCTAATTTTAATTATGTAATCATTAAGTATATATAGTGTTTTTATTTAAGATGTAAATCTAATTTGAGATTTTTATAATAAAAATAGTTTGTCGGTCGTTCGCCTTACATCCTTGTTTTTGCTACTATTTAATTCTTTTTTTCCTCCTTTAGTATTTCCTCCATACCTTTTTCATAGCAATTGGTCTCCACATCCCAGATAAAAACGCTATAGGTCAAATTAATCTAGAAAATGATTGTTTAGAAAAAATATAAGTTAGGCAATTTTTTCCACCTCGTCTGAAATTTTGTACCTCAGTTTTATATTTTTTTACCGAAAAATTGTGGGTATGCGCCTCCCTTTTTAAGGGGATAATAAAGAAAAATTTTCATGATTAGTCAATCCTATCCGTTTTCAAGGAGAGGTAATTATTAATTATTAATTATTAATTGTTGAAACCCACCTACTTACCTATATTACCTATATTGGTTATAATAATATGATGAATATTAAACCTAAAGTCCAATTAAAATTAATTACATAATTATATTGGGCTACACTTGAAAAATTGACCTTTTAAGAGTTTTGTGCCATGAGTACGTTAATTGGCCTGTTATTACTGGTTGTATATGGAGGTGGAATCTGGAAATTCTGGAATGGGTTTGAACAGACGAACTTTTCCAAGAACTTTCAGAATCGTTTGATATTATCTATATTGTGGCCTGTTTTATTAATTGGTAACAAATCTTACCGTAAGAACTTTACAAAAGCTCTGAAAGGTTCTAGACGATAGAGAAATAAATGTCCAAAAAAAAGTCTGCCTTGTCCTCAGATGGGGACCAATCTTCCTGGTTCGCTCAAAAAAATTTAGATAATTGGCATACTCAAATCATCGCAGTACAGAGTCGCTTTGATCGAGATTACCGAGGAGAGTCTTTTGAGTTACCCTCGGAAATTGAAGCAATGCCAATATTTCATGATTATGCCTCCGGTAATCTCACAGCAAAAATAGTTTCACCTTTTTGGGAAATAGCTAAACCTAAGAAAAATCAAAAATGTTTGGATATTGGTTGTGGAGTGAGTTTTTTAATTTACCCTTGGCGTGATTGGGAAGCTTTTTTTTATGGTCAAGAAATTAGTACCATTGCCAGAGATAATCTTAATCACCGAGGCTCTCAACTAAATTATAAACTATTTAAAGGAGTAGAATTAGGACCTGCTCACCAATTAAATTATCAAGCAAATGAGTTTGACTTAGCGATCGCTACAGGCTTTAGTTGTTATTATCCCATAGATTATTGGGAAGAAGTACTTAAGGAAGTAAAACGCATTCTTAAACCTGAAAATAACTTTGTTTTTGATGTGCTTAACCCAGAACAACCATTAGCAGAAAATTGGGCAATTTTAGAAACTTATTTAGGAGCAGAAGTATTTTTGGAACCTTTAGAAAATTGGGAAAAAATGATCGACGCTATGGGCGGAAAAATAGTAAGGCGACAACCTGGAGAATTATTTCAAATGTATAAAATCAAATTTTAATTAGTTAAGAAGTTTGAATGGGAGATTGCTAGTGCAGGATGGCAGAAATAAGTGACCAGTAGAAGCAATGCCTTCTTCCTGAGATAGAATACTCAGAAGTGTGATCGCGATCGTAAAATAAATGGTCAATAGCCAAGCTAAAAATGATCGGCATTNTATAATAGGGGACTTGTAACATCCAACGAAACCTCTAACATCCACACAAGTGAACAAGATTTTTACGAGCGTTGTCAATTGGTCGGTGCAGCATTTGTAGCCGGCATCAAGAATATGCAAAATCTGTGGTAATTAAGATAATTAGTAGAGACGTTGCATTAGGGTGGTGTAGGGACGTTTCACTGCGTAACATGAAACGCATTTTTATTATGCAACGTCCCTACAAGATTTTGCTATTGACTAGATGTCAATTTCTGATTATTATTAATGACTATCAATTATATTAGGTTAAGTAATCTACCCATGACAGAAACAAATTTGTCCACAGAATTTCCTGGCGTACAGCGTCCCCGTCGTCTCCGCCGCACTCCTGCTTTGCGACGTATGGTTGAGGAAACCCAGTTGACGGTCAATGATTTAATTTATCCATTGTTTGTGATGGAAGGAGAAGGGCAAAAAGTCGAGGTTGTTTCGATGCCAGGAAGTTATCGCTATACTCTAGATTTACTGCTCAAAGAAATAGAGGATGCTTATAATTTAGGAATTAATGCGATCGCTTTATTCCCCCTAGTTGAGGAAGCTAAAAAAGACAATGTTGGTACCGAAAGTTACAACCCAGATGGGTTAATACAAAGAACTGTAAAGGCAATTAAACAAACAATACCAGATATTGTCGTCATTACTGATGTAGCTCTCGACCCCTATTCCAGCGAAGGTCACGACGGTATTGTGGGGGAAAATGGAGTCATTCTCAACGACTCTACTGTAGAAGTTTTGGTCAAACAAGCACTATCCCAGGCTGAAGCAGGTGCTGATATTGTTGCTCCTTCAGATATGATGGATGGGCGTATTGGAGCAATTCGCAAAGCTCTGGATGCTGCGGAATACTTCGATGTGGGAATACTTGCCTACTCTGCTAAATATGCCTCAGCTTATTATGGCCCGTTTCGCGATGCTTTGGATTCTGCGCCAAAATTTGGGGACAAAAAGACTTATCAAATGAACCCTGCTAATGCTAGGGAAGCCATCAAAGAAGTAGCTTTGGATATTGCCGAAGGTGCAGATATGGTGATGGTCAAGCCGGCGCTTGCTTATTTAGATATTATTTGTGAGGTAAAAAAGACAACAAATCTACCTGTAGCTGCTTATAACGTGAGTGGGGAATATGCCATGATTAAAGCTGCTGGTCAGAAGGGTTGGATAGATGAAAAAAAGGTGATGTTGGAAACTTTAACGAGCATGAAACGAGCTGGTGCGGATTTAATTTTGACTTATTTTGCCAAGGAAGTTGCGTTAATTTTGAAATAGGCAATGATGATAATAGTGGGGAATTGGAACAAGAATAGGAACCCACATTCCGCACTTCAAAATGTGATATCATGTCTGGTTGAATACTTATGAATAAACGACGTAGGAGTCAGGAGGGAAGAAAGAAGAAGGAAAAAGCAAGAAAAGGATAACGTTTTTTGATCGCTAATTATCCAGACATGATATAACCTCAAAAAAAGTCGCAGTGCAACACAAAAAAAAGACCGATAGAAATAGATATGTGTTGGGTTTATCCTAACGGATAAGCTGGCACTAACTTTCCTCAACGCAATCTACGCAAACCCATTTTCTCAATGATATTAGTTTTTATGAAAAATCACAGACAAATTATTTGCAGGCATTTCTACCACCTCCACAAACCTTAACCCCTCCTTCTCCGCTACTGCGATAACATCTTCTAAATTTCTCACTCCCCACTCAGGATCTTGAGAACGCAAAGACTCATCAAAACTCTGGTTACTTGGTGTAGTATGTTCCCCACCTTGTTTGTATGGACCGTACAAATACAGCACCCCGTCCTTTGGCAACAAACGTCCCGCACCTGCCATTAACCCCAGACAAGTTGACCAGGGACTAATATGAATCATATTAATATTGACAATAGCAGCAATCTCAGTACCCTCTTTTTCCACCGCCCAAACCGACTCTCGTACATCAATATCAAGAGGAGAATGCAGATTATCTGACGGACTATGTTGTTGCCAAGCTACAATACTCTCCCGCAACATTGGGTTAGGGTCAGAAGGAAACCACTGACGAGGTTGCAGGTGGGGAGAAAAGAAAACAGAATGTTCTCCCGTACCACTAGCAATTTCTAAAATATTTCCCGTTGGAGGCAAAACTCGCTGTAGCACTTCCAAGATAAATGAGCGGTTGCGTTCAGTTGCCGGAGCATACTGCCGAGCATCGCTAAAAGATGTCATAAGATTGATTTTGGCTTTGGTGATTTGAGGTATGATATCATGTCCGGATAAGAGCGCGAACAAAAAACTTTCTCCTTCTACTACTCTTTGCTTCTTCTTTCTTCCCTCCTGACTCCTGACTCCTGACTCCTGACTCCTCAATAATTAAGATTAATATCATACACCCACTTCACCAACGCCGAAAACGGGACTGGCGCGATTCGAACGCGCGACCTAGCGCTTCAGATTTGTGTGAGTTTCCCCACTCTCTGGACTATCCCTTCACCATAGCTCTAAATAGCTTTAGGTGGTGGCCTAGTTTAAGCAGAATTTTATTTCTTCTTAAAACTCTAGTCTCTGCACCTTCTTCACCAATAATTAGGTAAAGCTTGGCTCAAGATTACCATATCTACAAATATATAGACTTAGGCTTCCTTGAATTTGACCACATTCACTCACGGAGTTTCCTCACATGGTGCCCGATACTTCAGGAGGCGCTTGCTCTATCCATCTGAGCCACAGCCCCATATTTTTTAGTAGTTAGTAGAATATATTTATTTAACTTGTATGCAAAATACTCTACATATTGATATTAAAATCCCGCAGCAATATTCCGCAGGACTTTAATATTAACTTAATTAAATTTGGACTTTAACATATCTAGTGCAGGATGGCAGAAATAACTGACCAGTTACAAAATCCTAAAACAATTACAAATCAAAAATTATTGACTGTCTTGAGTGCGTCTTACATTCTGAGGGGACCTCAGAATTACGCACTCGCTTTTAACTTCCGTGTAGCGGCACTAGGGTGCTAAAGCATTACCCCGGAGAAGACTACCAATAGTTTTAGCAGTAATCTTCATCTGAACTAAAGGATTAGCAGGTACGACAGTTTTGTACAAATAACTATCAAAAGTTAGCTTCTGCACATCCATATCAGCACACATTTCTACAAAAGCTTCGCGGGTAGCATCAGAACGATAGAATACTCTCTGTAAAATATCTAATACTTTATAAGTCATGCCATACTTCTTATCCCACCGCTTCAAATAAAGCTTTAAATCTGCTTCAGTGGGAATAGTCGCACCATTATTAGAAGTCTCCACAATAGTTTCAGCACACATCCGAGCAGACTTAGCCGCAAAATAAATACCTTCACCAGAAGACTTAGTTACAGTACCAGCAGCATCTCCCACTAGAGCAACTCTACCACGAACCCGACGAGGACGAGGATGTTCGGGAATTGGGTGAGCTTCTACCTTAATAATTTCTCCACCTTCCAGACGCTTTGCAGCACGAGCGCGAATACCTGCTTGTAACTGTTTAATTCTGGCCTGGTTAGGTTTCATTGTGCCAGTACCCACAGCAACGTGGTCATGTTTGGGGAATACCCAAGCATAGAAGTCTGGAGAAACATCATCACCCACATACATTTCTGCTAGGTCTTCATAATATGCCATGAGATGTTCTGGCAGACGAATACGCTCTTGGAAAGCGATCGCATAATTATAATCTCCAGCATCAATGGCCTTAGCTATACGGGAATTTGCCCCATCAGCTCCGATAACTAAATCTACCTTTAAGGTTTTAGCTGTGCCTTGGATTTCACCTTCTGAATGGTCAGAGTAATGAAGAGTGTAGGGGTCTCTATCATTAGTAGGAATATCCAGTTTATAAACCGTGCCATTAATTAGGTTAGCTCCGAGAGAAGCTGCCCGGTCTCTCAGGAAGCCATCTAAAACTTCCCGACGGCACATACCTATATATTCATCTTGTTTTTGTATATGGATATCCACCTCAACATTAGAGGGAGATATCATTTTCATATTTCTAACACGGCGATCAATAATTTCTGCTGGTAGGTCAAATTCACTAACCATGCACAGAGGAATAGCTCCACCGCAAGGTTTAGCATTATCTAGTTTACGTTCAAATAAATAAGTTTCAATACCTGCTTTTACTAAAGTCTCAGCAGCAGATGAACCTGCTGGGCCAGAACCAACAACAGCAACTCTCAGAGTCAAAGGTCTTCTCCCAATCTTTTTTTTATACTTACAAGTTGGGATGGTATCACGGACTTGGGTGTCGTAGTTGATTCTCTGAGGATATGTGAAGAAATTGCAACAGACCTTAATAATTTGATACTTTTTCTGAAAATGGACTTCTGTAATATTATCTTTGGTTGAATACTTAATAAAATAACTGTTGTGAGGAGTCAGGAGTCAGGAGTCAGGAGTCAGGAGGGAAGAAAGGAGGAAAGTAAAGATAATTTCAGTATTTCTTTGGTAATGTAGGTACTGTCAGTCCTTAAATTTTATTTATAATTGACCCGTCCGAACATGATTTTTTGATAAAAATAGGCAATAGAGGTACGTCTTGGGAAATGAGGGTTTAATTTTTGTAGTATAAATTGGCCTGAATTAATATCTTCATTTGTTATGAATAAAATTGCTGTTGCTTTGATTGACGGATATCAACAGTACATTTCGCCGAGAACAGGATTTTCTTGTGCCCATAGAATATTGTACAATGATGAATCTTGTTCTCATTATATTAAGCGTATGTTTATTGAGCAAGATTTTTCAGGAGCTATTCAAGCTGCACGTCAAAGGTTTAAAACTTGTTGTAAAGAGGCTAATCAAATTTTGAAGTTACAGGCAGTTAGTCTCGAAAAGAAATCCAAAAAAAAACAACCTTCTAAGTTCATTAATTGTTGCGGTGATGTAGCCGAAGAGAGCTGTGAGTCTGCTTTGCCAAACTGTAATTGTGATAGCTGTGATTTCCCAGAATTAGATTGTGGTAGCTGTGAATTAGATTGTAGCCCAGACTTTGGCAGTTGTGGTTCATAATCATCATCAGGCATCTCCAGAAAAGAGAGAACAGGGAACAGGGAACCAACCCCTAACCCCTCCCAGGAGGGAAATAATTGATAATTTATGGATAAGAATTGATTTTATTTTTAATTTTTGGAGATGTCTATAGGTATAGTCAGCAAATATCCAGTCTATTAGACATCTCCAGAAAAGAGGGAGTAGGGAGTAGGGAATAGGGGGAAAGAATTGATAATTTATGTAGAATAATTGATTTTATTTTTTATTATTGGAGATGTCTATTAGACATCTTATAACAAGGAACGAATTGGCGTTTGACATAAAATGCTGATGAACCTGAAACAGAGAAATGGTTCTCTTGCTGTTGCCTGTTGCCTGTTGCCTGTTCCCTGCTTTACTATAAATTTTCGGCGTTGGTAATTTGAGGTATGATGTCTTGCCCAGATAAGAGTACAAACAAAAAACTTTCTCCTTCTATTCCTCTTTATTCTTCTTTCTTTTCTCCTGACTCCTGACTCCTGACTCCTGACTCCTAAATAATTAAGATTAACATCATACACTAATTTACCAACGCCAAATTTTCAATTACTTTGTCAATCAAATCACAACCTTGTTCCACTGTTTCCACTTTTGCCAATTGACCCCGCAACTCCCCCGCTCCAGGAAAACCCTTAGCATACCAAGTCATGTGTTTGCGAGCTTGACGAATACCGCGATCGCCTTTATATTCCCATAGTGCTTGTAAATGTTCTTTAGCACATTCCAATTTTTCTACTGCAGTAGGCGCTACTTTTTCCACACCATTTTTCAAGAAATAATCAATTTCTCCCACCAAAAAAGGATAACCCAAAGTACCACGAGAACACATTACCCCATCAGCACCAGTTTCCTCCAAACAACGTATTGCAGCATCGACAGAAAAAATATCCCCATTAGCAATAACTGGAATAGAAAGTATTTCCTTAACTTTACCAATCCATTCCCATCTTGCTGGCCCATTATATCCTTGGGCACGAGTCCGACCATGTAAAGTTAACATTTGAGCACCAGCATCTTCCATTCTTTTAGCAAATTCAAGGATATTAATTTCTTGATTATTCCAACCAATTCTTGTTTTTACAGTAACAGGAACAGGTACGGCTTTTACGACTTTATTAACAATTTCTCCAGCTAATTCTGGCTGTCTTAATAATGAAGAACCACCGCCATTTTTGGTGATTTTATTAACAGGACAACCCATATTAATATCAACAGTATCCGCCCCTTCTTTTACAGCCATTTCTGCTGCTTCTGCTAAGAAGTCAGGGCGACAATCAAATAATTGAATACTAATTGGTCGCTCATTATTATCAACCTCCATTATTTGAGGTAATTCTTTCACATAATGTAACCCTGTAGCATTTACCATTTCAGTGTACATCATTGACTCTGGAGCATGACGACGTACTAGACGACGAAATACTAAATCTGTTACTCCTGATAATGGTGATTGAAGTACGCGACTTTTTACTTCAAAGTTGCCAATTTTGAGTGGAGTAGCTAATTTTTGTTTTAATTCAGCAGATAGAACAGTCATTTCAGTTATCAGTTATCAGTTATTAGTTATCAGTACCTCTGCAATAAGGAGGTTTGATATAAGGAATATTCTCTTTCTCTTGGTCGATTAGAGATGGCGAGGAGACCCGTTCTTGCAGACCCGCTCCGCTAACGCCATCTCTCGACCGCTTTTTTATCCCCTTAAAAGGGCGAGACTTGAGACCAAAGTTTTTTGGTCATAGTTAATTACAGATAATTTTTAAGATAATTAATTATATATATTATATTGATTCTGGAAATTGTGGTAAGTTAATTTTATCTATAACTTATCTGTGCCTACCCTCATAGCAGCTATAGAACGATAGAGATGGGGTTGGCTTGACCGTTAATGCCTGTGGATGAGTAACCGCCGACGGCCTCAGTAGAAGCAGGAAGTAAACATCAATTTGTTACGTTATGTGACGCTTTGTATCAGTTTTATGAAGCAGTTTCTGACATGATAAAAATCATCAGACATAACAAAAAGAATGCGATCGCATTCTTTTCCTAATCTCTAGTGCAGGATGGCAGAAATAACTAACCAGTTACAAAATCCTAAAAGCCTTATCAATCAATATTTTTGACTTTTGACTTTTGAATGCATGACTTCCGCGTAGCGGCACTAGCTATTCTATGAAAAAGGTCTAATTAGCAGCTCGAGCTGCTTTTTGGTTTGCTACATCTAGATAATTTTGATACTCGAGAACTTTTGTTTGTGCTGTTTGGTAGTTTGGATTAGACTCTGGCACTTCTTTCATCAGATCGACAGCTTTTTGCCAGTCATTAGCTACCGCATTCCATTCAGATTTTGTTTGAGCAGTCTGGGCTTTTTGAGCAGCACTTTGGGCACTTGTGACAGCAAAATACCAAGGGTCTGAAACAGTGGTTCCGGAATCATTTGTTTTTGGAGATGGTGAAGTTTCAGTATCTTCAGAAGATGTTTGTGGTTGAGATGAGTCAGGGTCATTAGTTTCAGTGTTTTCTGATTTTGACTCACTTAGGAAGGGTAAGGGAAATATTCCACCAAAGTGCAATGCAGCAAGAGTAGCTAGTGAGACTAACAAAAATAGTAGCAATATTCTCAGAATGAGAGGAGTTTTCTTTTTTTGAGCTTGAGGTTGCTGTGATATTTCCTCTTGATTTTCTTCATACTCAGTTTCTTCATACTCAGTTTCTTCGTCGTATTCTCCCTCCTGGTAATAATCTTCGTCTGTTTCAGTTTCGTAGTCAGCTTCAACTTCTTTTTGATCTAAGTGATCTATAGGTTGCTGAATATCTTCTAAGTCCGATCTTTCTTCTTCAAAGTCAGGTAGATCCGATGTTGGTGGGGTATCTAAAATAATTTTATCTTCCCAGACTGGTTGTTGAACGCCAGTCTGAATACCATACACTTTGACTGTGTGGATTGATTCAACTCCCAATTTAACGATTCCAGTTCTAATAAATTCAACAAGAGGAGCTTGTTGATTAGCAACTTGATCGGACTCGAGTGTAACTTCAAGACAATCATTGTCCCTAGTTACTTGGACGTTAATACCTTTTTTTTGTAGTGAGTGGTTAATAATTGAGGAGATAATTTTTGGATCTCCTTGTTTAGCAAGTTCCCGCAGATTATTTGATGCCATAAATAGCGCTCCTTTGGGCTGGAGGGCGAATAGTTGATTTACTTAAAATTATTTAATTATTATAGTGAATTACTAAAACCAAAACTTTTTGGCTCTGAACTTCTTGATTTACCGAAAACCTGGGTATAAAGCCTCCCCCTTTTAGGGGGACTTTGTGCTATGCTTAAGAAAGCGGAAGGTATTCAACCGCTCTAAAAACTTAACTACTAATTGTAGCGCACTAGCACCTTGAAAATTGCTGTCAGACCCCGCGTCGCCCTCAGGTGCAAGGGAATGCTGACCAAGAGAAGAGTTATGGGGTTTTCCATAGGAACGCTTATGCATGGAAAAGCTCTAAGCAACAAGTACAAGAGAACCAAAGTTTTTTTTGAGGTTTGAACTGTACCGTAGGGCATACGGGAACAGACTCTTGGAATAGAGTAAGCGCTTGGGAAGAGAACCATCTCTGGATTAGATTCCCCAAGGTATTTGATTTAAGTAGACTCGTTGTTGGCGTAGCCTTGCGGAACGCAAACCAAGAATTCTGGTTTCAGGAGAATCTCCGCACCTTTAGAGGTTGTTTGTAAAGAATTATGAAGTGTTTTTACCCCTGGCAAATTGGGTATTTCAGCCTATAAATCTGGGATAAATAACCGAGTTGTTAAAGTTTAAAGGTCAATCATTGTATATTACAAAACTTTACAAACAGTCTCTTAGATCGGAGAGTATATCAAAGAGTACTGCCTCCACTAAGTTAACTTAATTTTGGGTCTGACGTTCTCTCTAAAGATTTATCATTTTCTTTGTGGGTTTAATACCCCACCGTCAACGGGGGTGTTCACGCATTACTTGGGGGAGCGAATCCCCATGTAATTTTCCTCCTGTCTCCTGTCTCCTGTCTCCTGTCTCCTTCTTCAAACCTTAGTTTATAAATTCATCGACTTTACTCTATTAACTGCAATCTTATTACCACTAATTTTTAGCTCGTCCAGATTTTCCTCCACAACAAATTAAATTAATTTCTATAGGCTGACCAATCGCCGATGATTTCAGAATCAGAAAACCTACTACTTGGATTGTATATTAGCAGAAATTATCAATTGTTAACAATATCTAATAATTAAAAATTGCTTCTTATCTGTCTATACCTGTAGTTATATTTGTCTAAATCATATTATGATGCTTAATAGAAGCTCTAATTTTTTTACTTAGTGTCAATAAATTAGAAAACTTATGAATAGTTTAGCTGATTATGGGATGCGAATCCTATTAATTTTATAAATTTTTAAGAATAGTGATTTGAGGGGGCATTAAAGATTAAAAATTATGCTAGCGTTAATTGTTAAATATTTTCTAGGTTTTTTCCTGTTGGTAATTTAATAGCTTTAATATTTCCTGAATAAATATCTCCAACAATGATGATGGGGAGGGAAAACCTGAAAATAAACTATATGAATTTACTCAGACCAATGGGGGGTGTTTGAATTATCTTTTTATTTTGGGTTTAATACCCCGCACCTCATGAGCGGTGTTTACAATTGGTTGGGATTTGAGTCCCCATCCACCTCTTCCTTCTTCAAGGCCATAATAATTCCGATGTCCTAAATTTTGACTCCCAGCCGATAATAGTTCTACGATTTTTTACTGAAGATATTTTTCTGAGAAAACACCTGACAAAGTTCTATTACTTTAGTTTGTAGTGTAGATATTTGCTCTTTTCCTTGCTTGAGACTTACTTCTAGCTCTAGTAATAAAGGTAAGGTTTTCTGTAATTGATTTAAGGACAAAGAATTGACCTCTTGTCGTAAAAAATATATCCTTTTAGGGTTGCCTATTTCCGCAGCTTGAGCGATCGCTTTTTCATCTCGCTCCCCTGTCTCTATCATTAGTTTTACCCAAAACCATACTCTAAATTGGCCTACTAGAGTAGCCACTATTCGTAATGGATGTTCATTGTGGGCAATTAAATCTGCCACTAACTCCAAAGCTTTAACTGTATCACCTAAACGAATTGCTGTAGCTAACTTTAAACTACTTTGAGTCTGAGAACCGACTAGAGCAGTAATTACTTCTAAGTCCACTACAGAATCTCCAGATACATATAACTGTAATTTAGTCAACTCACTATGAAGTTGTCGGCGATCGTTACCTAAAGCTTCCGCTAAAAAAGTAACCCCACTAGAATTAAGCTTGACTCCTACTTCCTGAGCCATTTCTTTGACTTGCTGCTCCAATAATTCTGTTTTCCAAGGAGGAATAGGAGAGAAATCTTTAACTTCAGCCCATTTTTGGATCAATTTTGTGGACTTAAGTCTTTTATCAGGTTTATTGGACGTAGTCAACAATAAAACAGTAGTTTCAGGAATCTGAGGTAGAGTACTTTCCAAATTCTCCAATAGATTTTGTGAACAATGCTGAGTTATATTAGTATCGACTAGCCAGACAAAACGACTACCAGAACCAAAAGGAGGAGTCATGGCCTGATTCAATCCAGTTTGAACAGCATCTATTGCTGGCAAAATTTTGTCATAATTAAAGCTAGCCCAATTAGGATCGAGGACAGATTCACGCAAAACATTAACTGCTAGCATCATTGAATATTCATCCTCGCCAAAGTATAGGTAAATTGGCATAAGAAGCTATTTTTTGATAAGGGGCGATTAAGATTGGACGATACATATCAGAACTACATTAACCGAGTAGCACAGACAACCTTGCTATCAAGTTACAAATCTCAGTTGGAATATATCCAACAGTCTCCGAAATTCACTAAACTGGATGGCCAAATTGAGGCGAAAAATTTTCCTGGCTATTCGGTAATTACTCCACCGGGGGAAGAAGACTCGCAAAACAATAAATTTTATCAGCATTTGCAAAAATGTCAACAACTATTGGTAGAACTATTGGGAACTAATTTAATGATTCCCATACCTAGCAATAGTTTTCATTTAACCTTAGCTGATTTAATTTGGGAAAGTGCCTTTCTAGATGCTAGTCAAAGTAATCCTCAATTTGAAGAAAAACTACGCTCTTGCATTGCTGAAAGTCTTCAAGAGTTATCTAGCAAAAATGGCCATCAAGTGCGTTGGCAAGTTTTAGGAATAGTAGTAATGACTAGAGCTATTGGTGTTTGTCTAGTCCCAAAAGATGAAAGTTCTTACGATCAGATTCTACAACTACGTCGGTCAATTTATCAAAATCCTCATTTCATTGCTCTAGGTATTGAACAGCAATATCACTTTACTGCTCATATTACCTTGGGATACTTTGGGGAAATTCCATCAGATTTAGATATTGCTGCTGTAGGAGATGGGATTTTAGAATTAAATAATCAATGGTTGGAAAGCAATTCAGAAATGTTATTGCATCGGGGAGAACTCCGAAAGTTTGATAATATGGTACGGTATTATCGACAACCAGATTGGCCTGTTGTAGATTTGTAATTAGGGTTTGCCCTCAAAAGTCTTTCTCCTAGGTGTAGGAGATAGGAGACAGGAGACAGGAGACAGGAGACAGGAAAAATGGGAATGAGTGAGGAGCTAGGAGTAAGAATTGTCCCAAGATTGTTCTGCCCAAATCTTGACCAAAATTCGCTCATTTTTGAACTATTACCACTTAAAACCTCGCACTTTTTGATACTTAACAAGGCTAAAACCTTTATCTATAAAGACTTTTAGATTTAATCAGCAAGCCCTAATTAAATTAGGCCAGAAATAATATAGGGAATAGGGAATAGGTAGGGACTTTGTATTCAAAGTCCCTACAGATTATTTCGTTTACGGGTTGTTTGGGAGCAAGTAATGAAAGGGGTATTCATAATTCTGATGTTGATTACGGTTAGTCCAAATATCTTAATTCTGATGTTGATTCACCAACGCCATTTTTTGACTTGATAAGTTAGAATTTTGATCGTAACTTGTCCTTAAGGGCAGAGTTGAAAAATTGTATTTGGAGTATTTTATATGGCGTTGCATATTTGCGGGATGAATTAGTGTGGGGAGTGTGGAGGGCGTTACATATTTGCGCATTGGAATTATAGTTTTAGAAAAAGAAGGAAGTATACAAAGATGTGTTACCTTTTTTGCAAAGATTCACCCCTGAGTTCAGCAGCGCCTTTTATATAATTCCTACGGACTACTGACTACTGATATAGCTATAAATTATCGTGAGTATAAATGTTATTGGCATAGGTTTAGATGGAGTTGTTGGACTAAATGAGTCAGTGCGGAAAATTGTTGAAAGGGCGACTGTGTTAGTAGGAAGCGATCGCCATCTCCGTTATTTCCCTAATCATTCTGCCGAAATTATTGTACTGGAAGATATACTTGAGACAATTGTAGAAATACGACAGCATTTAGATATCCCCAACAGTTGTATCGTAGTTTTAACTTCAGGAGACCCTTTATTTTTTGGCTTAGGGCGACTATTAGTAACTCATTTTCCGCCAGAAAAATTAAGGTTTTATCCGCATCTGAGTTCGGTACAATTAGCTTTTAGTCGCCTTAAAATTCCTTGGCAAGATGCTAAAATAATTAGCGTTCATGGTCGCTCAATGGATGAGTTGATTCAAGCACTGCAGCAGGGAATTGAGAAAATAGCAGTGTTAACAGACCATACTCATACACCAAAGGCGATCGCTAGTTTGTTATTAAGTTTAGATTTACCAATTGACTATCATTTTTGGGTCTGTGAAAATATAGGTAGTGAGGATGAACGAGTTCAACAATGGTCTATAGATGAAGCAAAACAAGAAATATTTGCTCCGTTAAATGTAGTGGTATTATTACGTCAATCTAAATTAGCTAATCAATCTGTAAATTTAGCTAATTTGCCTTGGTTGGGGATACCAGATAATTATTTTTTTACTTACGATGACCGCCCAGGGTTAATGACGAAACGGGAAGTACGGGTTTTAATTTTGGCTGAGTTGGGTTTGCAACCAGGACAAATTATTTGGGATATTGGTGCTGGTAGTGGCTCTGTTTCAGTTGAAATTGCCCGCCTTTTTAGTGATTCTACAGTATATGCAATTGAAAAAACTGCTGCTGGAACAAGTTTAATTGAAGAAAACTGCCGTCGCTTTCAGGTTAACAATGTAGTTTCTATTCATGGTAATGCTCCAGATATTTTGCATCACCTGCGCCCTCCCCATAGAATTTTTATTGGGGGTAGTAGTGGTAAACTTAGGAAGATTCTGGGAGTTTGTGGGATGAGGATGTTACCTGGAGGAATGATAGTATTAGCATTTACCAGTTTGGAAAATTTGCATACTGCTTTAAGTTGGGCAGAGGAAAGAAAAAAGAGCGATCGGAGTTGGAATTATCGTCTTTTGCAAGTACAGTTATCTCGATCTATACCTATAGCTAATTTAACTCGCTTTACTCCACTCAATCCAGTGAATATTATGATTATTAGTAGTTAGCACAGGGTAATGTATTTGCGATAAATGAAGGCAATCGCGGTCCTAATGGCGATATATGGATATCCTTGAAACCCTGATCAAACAATAGTTTTGAAGTGCTTGTCACCCTCAGAGGGGACTTACACAATTTTTAGATCTTTAATATAGCCTAAACTCTCTTTATGACTGGCAAATATGTCCCTGTTTTCAGTTAACCAATCAAAAAAACGGATTGATACCAAATCCAGTTTACCTAGACCATAAATAAGTAAGCTAAAATTCATATATATTAAGGTTTTATCAATAAAATATTGTAGTCTATAGTAATTGGATTTGGTATGAATTTCGATCAGATAGTGATTTATGAAGATTTAGCGGAGCAGTTTTTAGCATAGTCATCCCTGAGTTCTGGAGATTGCTTTCCTGACGGAATGCTCTGCAAATGCTGTCGCTGGCAATGACAATTGTTTTGCTGGACAAAATATTACATGAAAAAGTTGAGAGACACAACCTAATATTTTTTGGGTGCATCTTCTCAGAATCAAATATTTGGAGATATACTTAAGTTAGGTTTTAAATTTGACGTAGGTTTGCCAGAAATTAGACCTGTGAACCTACTTTTCTTCTTTTTGTTTGCGTTTCAGGGAAGTTGTACCTAAAGCACCTAAAGTTAGTAAGGCTAGTATAGAAACAGGTTCTGGAGTTTCAGTAGGAGTTTCAGTCATAGAGACACCACCAACTCCAGAGAAAGCAAAGATAGCTGTATTAGGAGTTCCTATATCAGCTCCTCCTGGCACATCTGCTTGACCCAGAGAATAAACTTCCGCACCTACAGCACCTAATGCTGCCAATGCCTCAACTTCTGTGAATGCACCTCCATAAAAGATATTAAAGCTCTTGGAATCTCCACTACCTAGTGAGCCAAATCCAAAATCAAACAAAGCACCATGATCGCTAGGACCACTATCAACTGCATCTCCTGTGAATAATCTCGAAGATCGGCTAGATAAGGGATTAGCACTAGCAAACCCATCATCACTAGCAAATAGTACATTAGTTGCTTCCTCTGTTCCTTGAATAGTTACAAATTCACGAAAAGCAGTAGGTTCAATGTCCCAATCCATAACGCGCCGATAGCGAACATCATCCACTGAAGAACTACTAATGTTCTCGATAGTTACCTCTACATCATATAAGAAAGGAGTTTCGCTAGAAGGTTTGTAATCATGAGTGACTAGAAAAACATCATCAATTGATACTACTGAAGTAGCTGTAGTTGAAGTAGCAGTAAAACTTACTAAATCCAGGTTTTGAACACCATCAATATCAACGTTAGCATAACCAGTGAGACCAGATGCAGCATCAGCAACACCCCACCCCTCAGCTATCAAACCAGGGGCAGTAAATTCTGCACCGGTAGGAAGAAATCGTAAACCGACAGTTGTTGTTCCTACTCCACTAGAAGGAGTACCTCCAGGTATATTCAAATGTCCCTCATCGTTAACTCCAATTTGAATAACTCCATTACTAATAATGGCAGCAGCATTAGCCGCTTGGGTATGAGCGACAGTGGCACCTAAAGTCATTAAGCCTACTGTTGCTGTGGCTACTGATAGTTGTTTAACATTTGAAAGCTTTTTCAACATGATTAAATTTCCTGAGTTAAGATTTATTGCCTACAACATTAATCTACCCCCCCCCCCGAAATTTTCGCAACCCTTTTTGTCTAATTTTACAGAATCTTTAATTTCATCTACGGTGTTTTTAGTAGTTAAAATTAGTGGAATTAACTACTAGATAAAGGCTTGAGGTGTATAGCTATGGCAACAGTACTTATAAAGTTTTGATTAAGCTAGACTAAGTTTTCCGGATATTATGCTTAAATAATAGTCTTATTACGGCTTCAGATAAATTATAGAAATTTTTATTGGTTAGTACATCTAAAAAGGCTGGAAGTGATATAATAAAACTTTGTATAAAAAATATTCTCAAGATAGTGGAATTTTATTTGGAGTTGTAGATTAACAGAGCGATCGCTAGGTGCGTTACTACGGAAATTTTCAATTTATAGCAACTTTGTGGCATGAAAGTAGCGATCGCAAAGGGAAGTAAAAAGTTGAGGGGGTGATAAATTAAACTTTGCTCCCTCTTTATTAGTTAACTGTTAGCTAAAGTTAATGAAATAGGTAGGCACAAATATAGCGCTGTGCGCAGGCAACAGGCAACAGGCAACAGGGGGAATAAAAGACCGATAATACAAGACTTTTAGCTATTGGAAACCTCTTGTAATTTGTAAATATGCCAGCGCACATTGCTATAATTAGTGAGACTTACACAAAACAGAAGTAGAAAATAGGCTCAAAATTCCCTGATCTAGACTGACTATAAGCCATTTTTAGACCATAAAATGTCTAAGTACCACTACTTTTTTATAAGAATCTTTTTGAAAAATGTAGGGACGTTCCATGAAACATCCCTACGGGGTTGACTGTTGGTTGTAAAATTAAGACCTCTCCCCCAACCCCTCTCCTGCTTTTGGAATATTCTCCCCCTTCCCTACAAGGGAAGGGGGTTGGGGGGTTAGGTTATACTACTGTCTCCTAACTCCTGTATGCTGACTCCTTCTTTCATTCTGACTCCTGACTCCTGTATGCTGACTCCTTCTTCAATAATAATCCTGCATCGCCTTCACTTCCAACGCTCCCGACTTCAACGCTCGAATCGCCGCCGCCGTTGCTTTCGCCCCCGCAATAGTCGTAATTAATGGCACTTTATAATCTAACGAACTCCGCCGAATTTTAATCCCATCAGCACGCGCTTCCTCCCCAGAAGGAGTCGTGATAATCAACTGAATTTCTCCATTTTTAATCCCATCCAAAACATTAGGTCGTCCTTCATGCAACTTCAACATCAATCCCACATCCAAACCATGCAAACACAATACCTTCCGAGTTCCCTCAGTAGCTATCACTTTCAAACCCAACTCAATCAAATCCTTAACTACTGGTACAACTGCTTCTTTATGCCGATCGCTCATTGACACAAACACTGTTCCCTCCAAAGGCAATTTTTGCCCTGCGGATAACTGTGCTTTAGCAAACGCTTTACCAAAGTCAACATCAATACCCATCGCCTCCCCAGTAGAGCGCATTTCCGGTCCTAATATTGTGTCTGTACCGGGGAATTTCGCAAACGGTAACACCGCCTCTTTCACAGAAACGTGTTCGGGTATCTGTTCCTCCACAAAACCCAATTCCTCTAACTTTTTTCCAGACATGACTCGCGATGCCATTTTTGCCAAGGGTGTTCCTATTGCCTTAGACACAAAAGGTACTGTTCGCGACGCACGGGGGTTTGCCTCCAAAATATATACTGTTTCCCCTTGCACCGCAAACTGAATATTCATTAACCCGATAACATTCAATGCTTTTGCCAGAGCAACAGTCCATTTACGAATTGTTTCCACTGCAGCAGGAGCTAAAGTTTGATAAGGAATAGAACAAGCAGAGTCACCAGAGTGAATACCTGCTTCCTCAATATGCTCCATTATTCCACCAATAACTACCTGACCTGTACTATCTGCAATGGCATCCACATCCACTTCAATCGCATTTTCTAGGAACTTGTCAATCAAAATCGGATGTTCCGGTTCCACTTGTACTGCAAACTTCATATAACGCTCTAACTCTTGGTCCGAATAGACAATTTCCATCGCCCTGCCTCCCAACACATAGGATGGTCGTACCACTACCGGATAACCTATTTTCTGTGCCACCTCCAGCGCATCCTCAAAACTGCGGGCGAGACCGTTAGCAGCTTGACGAATATCTAAATCTCGCAAAATCTGCTCAAACCTTTCTCGGTCTTCTGCGGTATCGATAGAGTCTGGGGAAGTGCCCCAAATTTTTGTTTTAGTTTCTGTTTGCTCTAAATATTTTTGCAGAGGAACCGCTAACTTCAGAGGTGTTTGTCCGCCAAACTGAACGATAATTCCTTCCGGGTTTTCCGCCTCAATAATATTTAGTACATCTTCTTTAGTTAAAGGTTCAAAATAAAGGCGATCGCTCGTATCATAGTCAGTCGAAACAGTTTCGGGATTAGAGTTAACCATAATTGTTTCAAACCCATCTTCTCCCAGAGCATAACTAGCATGACAACAACAATAATCAAATTCTATTCCCTGACCAATGCGGTTAGGTCCCCCTCCCAGAATCATTACTTTCCGTTTTTCAGAAGGCAAAACTTCTGACTCTTCTTCATAAGTAGAATAATAGTAAGGTGTCAGTGCTTCAAATTCTGCTGCACAAGTATCCACCGTTTTATAAGCAGGTTTAATACCCAAACTCAACCGATAACTTCTGACCTCATACTCATCAGTCTTACTACAATATGCAATTTGGCTATCGCTAAAACCTTGCCGTTTAATATCCCACATCTGCTCTTTTGTTAATTCGTTGAGCGGAGTGCGCTTAATCAATTTTTCTGTATCGGTCAACTCCCGCATCTTATCCAGAAACCAAATATCAATTCCCGTCAACTCATATATTTCTTCTACAGTCATTCCCAGTAACAAAGCATGACGTACTGTAAACATTCTCTCTGGGTTAGGTGTGCGTAACCCGGAGCGTACTTGTTCTAAACTGGGTAACTTTTCCCAGCGATCGCTACCAAAACCTGCCCTACCTGTTTCCAAAGACCGCAATGCTTTCTGAAACGACTCCTGGAATGTCCTACCTATTGCCATTGCTTCTCCCACCGACTTCATTTGAGTAGTCAGCACTGCTTGGGAACCGGGAAATTTCTCAAAAGCAAACCTAGGAATTTTCGTGACAACATAATCTATAGTTGGTTCAAAACTAGCTGGTGTCTTTTTAGTAATATCATTAGGAATTTCATCTAAGGTGTAACCCACTGCTAATTTTGCTGCCATTTTAGCAATAGGAAAACCAGTAGCTTTTGACGCCAAAGCTGAAGAGCGACTCACCCGTGGGTTCATTTCAATCACAATCACATCTCCATTTACTGGGTTGACTGCAAATTGAATATTGGAACCCCCAGTTTCCACCCCTATTTCCCGGATAATTTTAATCGAAGCATCTCGCAGTCGTTGATATTCCTTATCCGTTAACGTTTGAGCTGGAGCAACAGTGATTGAGTCTCCAGTATGTACACCCATCGGGTCAATATTTTCGATCGAACAGATAATTACTACATTATCTGCTAAGTCTCGCATTACCTCCAATTCATATTCTTTCCAACCAATCAACGATTTTTCCACTAGGATTTGAGATACTGGACTAGCATCTATCCCTGCTTGTGCCATTACTTCGTATTCTTCCTGATTGTAAGCAATACCTCCTCCTGTCCCTCCCAGTGTGAAAGCAGGGCGAATAATTAGGGGATAAGTACCAATTTCATTAGCGATCGCTTTTGCCTCTTCCCAGTTGCTAGCAATACCCGATGGACAAACCGGAATACCAATTCGAGCCATTGCTTCCTTGAATAGCAGTCGGTCTTCGGCCATTTCAATTGCTGGTAGTTTAGCCCCGATTAACTCAACACCATACTTAGCTAAAGTACCATTTTTGGCCAAAGATACTGATATATTTAAAGCTGTCTGACCGCCCATTGTGGGTAGGAGAGCATCTGGTCGTTCTTTGGCAATGACTTTTTCTACAAGTTCAGGAGTCAGGGGTTCGATGTAAGTACATTCGGCAATTTCTGGGTCTGTCATAATTGTAGCTGGATTGGAGTTGACCAGCACAACCTCAAATCCTTCTTCTCTAAGAGCTTTACAAGCTTGTGTACCACTATAATCAAATTCACAAGCTTGGCCAATTACAATCGGACCAGAACCAACAAGTAGAATTTTGCGTATATCTTGGCGACGCGGCATAGATTTATATTTATTTGTTTGACAATTAAGGGTTAATTCACAGTATTTTAAGGGTGAGTATAGTTGTAGTGTTATGATATACAGACCAATTTTATATTTGGGCATTTAAATGATGAGTTTTAAATACTCTGAAAAAAAGAATAGGGAATGATTAATTGTTAATTTAATTAATTATATAATCCTCCTATATGATGATTAATTAATCTGACTTAATAGAAGTCGGAATTAATATTTTTAACTTTTGTCCAAGAAATAAGGTCTCAGACCTTTCCTTCCTTTTAAAAGGATCGGGAGTTACGCAAAATATGAAAATATAAACCACCTGTAGGGGTTAATGGCAGTTAATCCCTATTAGATATAGTCCCTCTGCTTTAGTAGTAGGTACTGATAACTAATAACTGATAATTGGTAACTGATAACTGATAAAGATATGCCTAGAAACCCTGATGAATTTGCCATACACCTGATTTTACAAGGTGGCGCTCGCGAAGAAGTACGTTTTCTGACTCTTAAAGAATTTCAAACTTGGTACAGTGGCGTTATAGTTCCAAAGCATGATTCTCCAGAGTTTGTAAATGTGCCAATTAAGACTATTCAAGGAGAATATATGGTTGTTCGTCCCTCTGCTATAATTGCTATCCGGGTTGAACCTATATTTAATTCTAGTGTTGAAAGATTTTAAGTGAAGTTCTCTGCCGTTGAATCTGATATCATGTCCGCTTAATTAGCAATAATAAAGTTTTTGTTTGTAGTTTTGCTCTAGCCCTTGCAATACTTAATATTATTGCTAAAGTAAAACTACGCAGCTCTATTATAACTGTTCTACCGTAAGGGTAGCTCCCCCGAAGGGGACAAATTATATGGGATGATAACGGGAACTTCAAAACAAGGATAACTGTACCCAATTTCCTGATGAAGTTTCTTGTTTTGTTGAGGCAATGCTACGCTTTACATATCCCGTTTGCGCCCTTCATAACCTAGGAAAGCGTTAACGTGCGTTGTGTGACAGCTAAACACAGACTAACTAACATGAATATTCAGGTAATAGGTATTGATATAGGGGGAACGGCAATTAAACTGGGGCGTTTTGACAAAGATGGAGTTTGTCATCAATTTTTAAATGTGCCAACTCCTCAACCTGCAACCCCAAAAGCAGTAGTTGATGTGATGGTAGAAGCAATTTTGTTATTGCAACGCTCTGCGAACTCTGGTTTAAGATCTAATTCTTCACTCAACAATTATAGTGTTAATCCACTTGATTTATCTGTAGCTAAATCTCAACCAGATAACTCAGCAGTTATTCAAGCAATAGGTATTGGAGTACCTGGCCCTACTGATGTCCAAGGTAGAATATCTAAAGTAGCAATTAATTTGACAGATTGGCAAAATGTTCCCTTGGCTGAGTGTTTGGAGGAAAAGACAGGTTTAGCAGTAGTTTTGGCTAATGATGCTAATTGTGCTGGTTTAGGAGAATCTTGGCTAGGGGCAGGTCGTTCGTTTAAAAATATGATTATGCTTACTCTGGGTACTGGTGTTGGGGGAGCAATTATTTTAGATGGTCAATTGTTTGTAGGTCATTTAGGTGCTGCGGGAGAGTTAGGGTTAATTACTGTGAACCCGGACGGGCCAGAGTGTAACAGTGGTAATAGTGGGTCTCTAGAACAATATGTTTCTGTTCAGGCAATTCGTCGAGCTACTGGTAAAGAACCATTGGAGTTAGCAAATTTGGCTCAAACTGGAGACAAATTTGCCCTAGAATTCTGGGAATATTATGGCAGACTTTTGGGTGCAGGTTTGGCAAGTTTGATTTATATCTTGACACCAGAAGCTGTAATTATTGGAGGGGGAGTGAGTGCTGGTGCAGAACTTTTTTTGCCTGTAGCTAAAGCAGAAATTGAGAGACGAGTTTTGTTGAGTTCTCGTTTAGGCTTAAAATTATTAACGGCTAAATTAGGTAATCATGCTGGTATTGTAGGAGCTGCTAAATTAGCTTGGGCAAGTTTGCATAATAATTAGACATCTCCTACAAAAGAGGGAGTGGGGAAGTGCTTACTAAGGGTTTTTACCTTTGATGTCAAAGAAGTGTGGGACACCCAACCCTAACTCCTCCCAGGAGTGGAGTAGAGAGTTGCTAGGAGGAGCGGAGAATAGAATTTAATTAGAAAGTAGTCGGATATATTTGTCTGTTAATTTTTCGGCGTTGCACAGTGACGAATGATTTGATATTTTTGATTGAATTGGATTGTGGATTAATCAATTGCTAGAATGATTAATTAATGGTTATTTTTAGTCAAAATCTAAACCAATTTTTGGCAATATCATTCCATAATGTGCAACCCCAAGACTTTAGCCTTCTGAGATTACAAAAAAGTTAGCATTTTGGGCAAATCAAGGACAAAAAAATTGAGGGAAATTCTTACTTCTACCTCCTCTAAATTCCCCGTTTCTCCTGACTCCTGACTTCTGACTCCTACCCATAGCAAAAAACTTTATTCAGCAAACCCTAATTAATGCTAAATACCGTGACAACTATCAAAAAGGTATAACGCTAGTGTTAATTGCTTAATAATTGAAGTGCTACCTAAGTATACCATAACTTTTGGTAATTGGTATTAGACCGTCTTCCTTCTTCCTTCTTCCCTCTTCCTTCTTCAAGGTAAAGAATACCCTGTTACTTTTGTGATAAATTCCACAACCTTTTCATAAGCTTCCGGATCGATATTGGGACTAATAATAATATCTTTTGTACTATCTGGTAGCCAAAAAGTTATACGACCATTAGGTTCAGAAGCAAATGTAGTAATACAATTCAAATTTATAAACCATTCATGGCGATCGTAAATAATATGTACCCAACATTCATCATTAGTGAGACAGTTTATCTCAATCTTTTCTGTAATATATTTTATGACTAGCTGATAGTCATGTTCGCAACTTTGCTTATTTAATATAATTGGCTGACTGCTATTTGGCAACCAAAAAGTTAGTCGTTTATTTGGCTGACAAGAAAAAGCAGTAATATGATCGAGGTCGATCAAGTATTTACTTCTTTCATAATCTATTTTAATCCAGTAGGCCACATGACCCCCTCAAAGCTTTGATTTCTTGCATTTCTCCAAATTAGTGCAAGTTACTCTAAAAGTCCGATGGACACTATTGAGTTATCCTCGATCTGGTAAATTACTACTCAATAAACCTATCCCACTATTTTTAACAGGCTTATTTGTTTAAGTAAAATGTGTTTTAAAAGTTTAATTTTTTGTTTTTAACTCTCAAAATATTTAGGGTTTTTAGCAAAAATATTATTACTGGGATAGGTTCACTCAATGAAAAAGATTTATTTTTTAAATCAAGAAGTTTACCACTACTAAAAGTTTCAAATATCTAAGATAACTATCAGCGATTAATATTAGAAAATATAACAATGTTTAATGCTGTATTTAAGATTATTAGTAATCGCCTAAGATAGGGAAATTAAACTAGATAACAAACAATAATAAAAAAATTTTAGTAACTAATAATCTAGTCAGCACTTAGGATAGAACCTGTACTAACTACATTATCTTGGGTGACTTCAACATTATTTACAGACAAATCATAACATTTTTCTTGTGAACTAGCAGCTTTAAAAAAGCTATGAAATAGAGGGTGAGGAGTGCTAGGTCGAGATTGAAACTCTGGATGAAATTGTGTAGCAATAAAGAAAGGATGAGTGGGAAGTTCAATAATTTCTACTAACCTACCATCCGGAGAAGCTCCACTAATAACATATCCTGTTTCTAACAACAAGTTCCGGTAAGCATTATTAAATTCATATCTATGACGATGACGTTCATAAATCACCTCTTGCTGATAAGTCTGAAATGCTAATGTATCAGTTTGAAGACGGCAAGGATAAAGTCCCAGTCGCATAGTACCGCCCAAGTCCACTACATCTTGTTGTTCGGGTAACAAATTAATCACTGGGTTTGGTGTTTCAGGGTCAAACTCCGCACTATGGGCACATTCCAATTTTGCTATATTCCGTGCCCACTCAATTACCGCACATTGCATTCCCAGACATAACCCCAAAAAAGGAATGTTTTGCAACCGAGAATATTGAATAGCAGCTATTTTTCCATCAATACCTCTCACTCCAAAACCTCCCGGAACAATAATTCCATTCACCTTTTCCAGGTAGGTCTTTGCTCCTTTGGCCTCTACATCTTCAGAACTGACCCAACGCAGATTTAAGTCCACACCAATAGCTATTGCAGCATGGCGTAATGCCTCTACCACTGATAAATAAGCATCGCTCAGTTGAATATATTTACCTACTATGGCAATTTCAATAGTTGTAGCAGTAGATGATTGGACATTGTTTGTCTCTATTTCAGGATTGTCCCGATGATAAAGACGATTGACCAAAGTTTGCCACTTACCAAGATTTGGCTGGCGTTGCTCCATATTTAATAATTCTAGAGCTTGCACCGCTAGTCCTTCTGTTTCTAACATTAGAGGTACTTCATAAATACTTTCGGCATCTTTTGATGTAATTACGGATGCTACAGGTACATCACAGAATTCAGACATTTTTTCTTTTAAGTTGTTGCTCAGTTGGCGATCGCATCGACAGACTAGAATATCTGGCTGAATACCAATAGAGCGCAACTCTTTGACTGAATGTTGAGTGGGCTTAGTTTTCATCTCCCCTGCCGCTGCAATCCAAGGGACTAGGGTAACATGAATATATAACACATGATTTCGTCCCACATCTTTACGAAATTGCCGAATAGCTTCTAAAAAGGGCTGAGATTCAATATCTCCTACAGTCCCCCCAATTTCTGTAATTACTACATCTGGATTAGCATTTTTGGCAACTCTATGTACCCGCTCTTTTATTTCATTGGTAATATGAGGAATAACTTGAACTGTGCTTCCTTTGTAATCGCCTCGTCTTTCTTTATTGATGACTGCTTGGTAGATTGAACCCTGGGTAACACTATTTAGGCGAGACATGGAGGTATCTGTAAATCGTTCGTAGTGACCCAAGTCTAGGTCTGTTTCTGCCCCATCTTCTGTGACAAATACTTCTCCATGTTGGAAGGGACTCATGGTACCTGGGTCTACATTGATATAGGGGTCTAATTTCAGAATAGATACGGAATAATCCCGTGATTTGAGCAAACGGCCTAAGCTTGCTGCTACAATTCCTTTACCAATACTGGAAACTACTCCACCAGTTATAAATACAAATTTACTCATAAGTTTTTTTTGAAGAAGGTTTTAGGTTTGAAGAAGGTTTTAGGTGGTAGTTTAAAGACTGGAATAATTTCATTTCTGAAGAAAGAAGGTTTTATATAGAATCCGGTTATACAGTATATATTTATAATTCTATCCACACTCCAATATTAAATCGGACTACCTCCCCACCTCCCCATCTCTCCCAACTATATAATTAAGTATTTAACCGGATTTGATATTATGTGGTAGGTTTTAGGTAGTAGGTCAAAGGCTGGAATAATTTCATTTCAATAGTTATAATTTTTTGCTTTTTTGTGTGGATTTTAAGCTATCAATACTTATAAATACTTAGATTTTAAATTATTAGTTGCTTTTCGACAGTTAATCTACATTTTCAACTAAAATCTCCCATCTAATCTAATTAATATCTAAAATTTGGCTTTAATTGTAAAATAATAATCCCCACCAGCTTCTAGTTGATAATCCCATTTTTCTAGAAACCTACCTAAAGGTTCTTGAATTAAAGCACGTCCTTGAGAAGGGCGAATGGAAAGAGTTTTTTTATGGCGAAAACCCCATTTAAAATGCCAATTAAAAGACCCAGCACTTACTTCTCCTTCGATAATGCCTTTTTGCCAAGACTGACGAGTTACTCTGACATAAGCAGTAGTTTCTGGTAAACCTTTATAACTCATTAATAGTGAAAAGTCACACTTTATATTTTATTAAAGTCAAAATTTTCAAGAAGCGGTCAGCAGTCAGCAAGATTATTTTTTTGAACGTGCGATAATAGGATTTCAACCCTTCCTAAACCATCTGGCGCAATGGTGAGTTCTCGGGGATTTTAACCCGAGCTGCTAAAAGCTGTTAACGTAGTTCCTCAGCAAGAGGATAGCTGTTAGCTCCGCATTCCGGTACGCAAATGCTAAAAGCTTATAGCTAGTTAAATTCAGATAATACACTCATCTATATAAATCAAGGCACTTTTAAATACTTGCTTAAATAGTAAATTAATCTTCTGGTAAGCTAACACTACGACTATTATAGAGACTCATTGCTTTTTCTATTCCTTGTCTCAAAGAAAGCTCTACAGCTTCTACAACTAATTTCAGCACTTGAGTCATTAATTGACTTTCCTCTGGGCTAAACTTTCCTAAAACATGACCAATAGTATTTGGATCTCTACTTTCAGCAGCAGCATTCTTTGGCTTACCTATACCTATTCGCAAACGAGGAAATTTTTGAGTCCCTAAATGAGCGATCGCTGACTTCATCCCATTATGGCCACCAGCAGACCCAGATAACCGTAGTCGCAGTCGTCCCATTGGCAAATCCATATCATCATATATAATTAGCACCGAATTTTGTGGCAATTTATACCAATCTAACACGGTACGAATTGCTTGTCCCGACTTATTCATATAAGTCAAGGGTTTGAGCAAATAAATTTTATCGGATTTTATACCTCTGCCTTCTCCAAATTCTGCTTTAAATTTTCGGTTTTCCGATAGAGAAGTATGCCACATATTGGCTATACTATCAACTGCCGCAAATCCTATATTGTGTCTAGTTCTTTCGTATTTTTGCTCTGGATTTCCCAAACCTACAATTAATTGAGGAATCACTAAATTTTGCCCTGATGCCACCTCTTTCATTACGTTAAGAATTAAAATTAAATCGTCAAAAATATTATCTTTTTTTGGATTGGCTCAGGTTAAATTTTTCTCTACTTTTATCAACTAGCTTTTCTGACTTGTCTCTGTAGGAGAAGAAACAGTTACTACTTTTTCTGAATCTGATTCAGGTGCATACTGACTAACTTGAGACCCTTCTTCTAACTGTTTTGCCTCTCGTTTAAACTCATTTTCAAACTCTTTAGCTCCTGCTTTAAAACTATTTATCGCTTGCCCTAAACTACGACCAATTTCTGGTAGTTTCTTTGGACCGAATATCAAAAGAGCTACGACTAAAATTACAATCATTTCAGGCAGACCAATACCAAAAATATTCATCTTGTTTTTTACTCCTAAAACTTATCTGAGATTATTACTAAGGATATAGCTAGGGCTGGAGAAATTTTAATTAATTGAATTTCTTAGCCCTACTCTTTAATTCATCTTATTTGGTGAGGCTAGCCCAGTCCACATCAACATTCTCTAACAACAACGAAGAGTTGTAGATTTGGAGAATAATCAACAAGAAGACAAAGAATAAGCCTATAAAAACGGCCATTAATAGTGTAGTTCCCCAACCGGGAGATACTTTACCATATTCAGAGTTTAAAGGTTTGAGCAGGTCTCCTAATCCAGTTCTTTGTGCCATAAGTTTCTATGTAATCTATAATTCAGCAGAATTTTTTAATCTTTTGTAATATTGTATATGTATAACACTCATAATTTTAATGAATTATATGGAACCTGCAACAGTTCTTAGTATCTCTATAGGTGTAATGGTTGTGGCCATTACTAGCTTTTCAATTTATACGGCTTTTGGACCTCCCGCTAAGGAGTTGAGAGACCCTTTTGATGAACACGAAGATTAAGGTTAATTAACTATTATTGATTTATTAATATATATAAACTTATGTTATTATAGATTGATATAGTTATACTTTTGTTTGCTAAAGCTTAAAAACATGGACTATCCAAGACAAATATCTACAAAATGTCTATGTTTTTACGCCATTAATCTGTGTTATTATTACATATGTATGCTAAAAACAGAGTATTCTAGCAACAATTATGGACTGTTTGACACTCGACTTTTCATAAGGACGAAAACCCCAGAGGGAATCCTAAACTCAATGTGTTTGATCGGAACATTAACCAACCTTCGCGCGCCAGTAGGCTTATGGACAGGTGAGGCGGAAAATTACTCTTACTCAGTGATGAAGAGGATGTCTAGGATTGTCTAGATTTTTAGAAGGTGATTAATACTCTCTCGTTATCATTATCAAAATTTAACGGGAGATTACTGCCAATTTTAACTGGCCTCTTAATACTAGGGTAAAGTAATTCCTGATGTTTTTGACCAGGGAATAAAGGGTTTGCCGTTTAGCCTTGTAGTGCTTGACCCACTAAGAATGACTAGGCTTTCAGACCTTTGAGTAGGTTTAGTTGAGCAGTTAACAGCTATTAATTTTCTGTCATTTTTTTGACAGAAACATTCTAGAAATTCTAGAAACATAGACCAACTTACGTCATTAATTGACTTAGCCAATCTGTCCGAACTAAACCCTTAATATTGAGATTTTCAATCGCCACAATATCGTTTCGCTCTCGTTGCTGACCCCTGATGTGATTCTTTAAACTTTTTCTCCATAGTCCTACACCTCAAAAACTCTTGACAGAGCAAAGTATTTGCCGATCGCTGAGTGCTTTATTTAAAGAAAACAGGTTAAAATAGAGGTCTTAATTCTTTATTGTAGTTTGAGTTTCATGGGCAACACATTTGGACATCTATTTCGGGTAACAACATTTGGTGAATCCCACGGAGGAGGAGTAGGAGTTATAATTGATGGTTGCCCTCCTCAACTAGAAATAGATGTTGCAGAAATTCAATATGAGTTAGACCGTAGGCGTCCAGGGCAAAGCAAAATTACTACACCTCGCAAAGAAACAGATATTTGTGAAATACTGTCTGGAGTATTTGAAGGTCAAACTTTGGGTACGCCAATGATGATTTTGGTGAGAAATAAGGATGCTCGTCCACAAGATTATCAGGAGATGGCTAGTAAATACCGTCCATCTCATGCTGATGCAACTTATGATGCTAAGTATGGTATTAGGAACTGGCAAGGTGGGGGACGGTCTTCAGCTAGAGAAACTATTGGACGCGTTGCTGCTGGGGCGATCGCTAAAAAAATTCTCAAACAATATTCTGGTGTGGAAATTGTTGGCTATGTGAAGCGCATCAAAAATTTAGAGGCCATTGTCGATCTAGAAACAGTGACTATAGAACAAGTGGAAAGTAATATTGTCCGTTGTCCAGATACTGAATGTGCAGACAGAATGATTGAATTAGTAGAACAAATACGGGATGTGGGAGATTCTCTGGGAGGTGTGGTTGAATGTGTGGCCAGGAATGTCCCGAAAGGTCTTGGTTCTCCTGTATTTGATAAATTAGAAGCAGATTTAGCTAAGGGTGTAATGTCCTTGCCAGCGAGCAAAGGATTTGAAATTGGTTCTGGTTTTGCAGGTACTACTCTCACAGGTAGCGAGCATAATGATGAATTTTATACAGATGAGCAAGGGGAAATTCGGACTGTGACTAATCGTTCTGGAGGGGTACAGGGAGGAATTTCTAATGGAGAAAATATTGTGTTGCGGGCAGCATTTAAACCAACTGCTACAATTCGTAAAGAGCAGCGTACTGTTAGTCGTGTAGGTGAAGAGACATTGTTAGCAGCGAAAGGAAGACATGACCCTTGCGTTTTACCTAGAGCTGTACCTATGGTAGAAGCAATGGTAGCCATTGTGCTATGCGATCATTTATTGCGCCATCATGGACAATGTGAGAGTTTGAAATATATGGCGCTACGCGCTAGGGAATAGGGAATAGGGAATAGCTAACTGTAAAAGGGTTTTTCCCTGTGGAATCCATCAGGAAACAGGATTGAAAAATGTCTTAACCAATTCGGTGTTGCTGATTTGAGGTATGAAATTCAACTTTGGGTAAATTTTAAGCAAAAACAATATTGCAAATTATACCTATTTAGTCACCGAACAACTCTTTTCTACCTACTGACTCCTGACTCCTAGCTCCTAACTCCTGTGAAATCATACATTTATTCAGCAACGCCAGCAATTCTTGTAATCCTATAAATAGTGCTTTGCAGATTGGTTAATTATTAAAGTTGGACAATTTAATTTTTTGAATTGGCAATAATTAACAACTTATAGAAAAGCAAGCTGCTATATTTTCTGTCTCTAGTTCAATTTCCTAAAAATCCAGAAATCTTTAAATTCATAAAGTGGAAACTGCTAAAAGAAAATTCATATGGAAACTAAACTTTCTTCTGAAGTGCTAACTAAAGATAATGTTGATTTCTCGAAGATGTCTGAACAAATGGGAGATTTTTTAGTGAAGTTCTGGGGTGTACGAGGTAGTGTTCCTACTCCAGGAAAAGATACTATTAGATATGGTGGAAATACTTCCTGCATAGAAATGCAAATAGCTGGTAAGCGGCTGATATTTGATGGTGGCACTGGTCTACGAGAATTAGGCGAGGAAATGATGCAGGAAATGCCAGTAGAAGCTTATATGTTTTTTACTCATTATCACTGGGATCATATTCAAGGTTTCCCTTTATTTACTCCTGCTTTTACCCAAGGAAATAGTTTTCATATCTACGGAGCTATACCTCCAGAAGGGGAGTCAATGAGAAAGCATTTTATACAAAGGGTTCTACATTATAACTCTCCTATTCCTTTAAATGGTATCCAGGCTGACTTACGTTTTTATGAGCTTCAGCATGGGGAAAAAATGATGCTGGATGATATTGAGATTGAGACTGGTTCTCTGAATCATCCTAATACAGCAATGGGATATAGAGTGACATGGAATGGACGGACGGTAGTTTATTGTTCTGATACAGAACATTTTCCCGATCGCTTGGATGAAAGTGTGGTAAATTTAGCCCGCAATGCTGACCTATTAATCTATGATGCTATGTACACTGATGATGAGTATCATAATCCCAAGTCTTCTAAGGTAGGTTGGGGACATTCGACTTGGCAGGAAGCAATCAAAGTAGCTAAAGCGGCTGAAGTGAAGCGGGTGGTAATTTTTCACCATGAACCTACTCACAGTGATGATTTTCTCGATGAAATAGCAAAAAAAGTCAAAACAGCTTTTCCCCAGGCAGTTATGGCCCGCGAAGGTTTAGTCCTGCCAATGGGAGTTTAAAAAGCGTTTTCTGGCGGAATGCTGCGCAAACAGCAATTCAGCAGTTCAGCGGTCAGCTCTGCAAACAGATACCTAATTAGGGTTTGCTGAAAAAGTCTTTTAGTAGGAGACAGGAGACAGGAGACAGGAAACAGGAGACAGGAAGAACAGGGAATGAGCGAGGAGGTAGGAGTAAGAATTGTAAGAGTGATTTTTCTACCATAGTCAGCCCAAAATACTAGCTTTTTGCAGCTGTTGGCACCGAAAAGCTGGCACTTTTTTGAACCCCAAAAAGGCTAATACCTTTATTTATCAATACTTTGAGAATTAATCAGCAGAGCAATAATTAGGGTTTGCTGAAAAAAGCAGAGTGTGGGGACCCACCCCTAACCCCTCCCAGGAGGGGAATGTGGGGAGGGTGGGGAGAGCTGAGAAAGTAGGAGGAATAATTGTACCTGTATCTTTCTGTGCTTATCTGCCTTTTATCCTGACTTTTTGGTCACTCAAGCTGAAAAGTTGGCACTTTTTTTCGCTCCAAAAAGGCACTTACTTTTATATGTCAGTGTTTTTAGATTTAATCAGCAAACCCTAATTATATGCACAAATTTTTAGGCTAATAGCTGAAGCGCTAATAGCTGATAGCTAGTTAAAATAACTACTTTTAGTACAGGTTTAATAATAGCTGCTTTCGATATTCTTTACTGGTAGAGTTATCATCTCCTAAGATATTAAATATTGCCAGCATTGCTTTGCGTGCGCCGTCATTTTTATATTTACGATTTCTGGTGACTATATCTAAAAATAATTTTAGTGCTTCTTCATAGTTAGCTGATAGTGTTAAGCTACAAGCTTGAGCATACATTTTATCTAGTTCACTATCACCAGGATTTTCTACTTCTTGTTTAAAGTGAATTAGTCCTTTTACTGCTTGTATTTGGGGATAAAACTCTCGGTTATTTTCTCCAATAGTTTCTATTAGTTTTTGAGCTTCTTCTAATCGATTTAAGCTGACTAAAAATTTTGCAGCTTCTATGATTAAGCTAATGTTACGAGGATATTTTTGAAAAAGCTGGTCTAAAAGATTTTTTGCTTGTTTTAATTCACCAGATTTTGTCAAATTTCGCAGTGTTTCTAATTCTGTTTCTAGTTCTGATTTTAGGTTAAGTTCACCTAGAAAATTTCGTAGTTTTGGCTCTGATAGAACTCCTACAAAACCTGGTTTAACTTCTCCTTGAGTTACAATTTTAACATCTGGTACTCCCTCTACACCATAAGTTTGAGCTAATTCGGGATTATGATCGACATCCACTTTAGCTAAGATAAAGTCATATTCTTGAACCAACTTTTCTAAGATTGGTTTAAGCATTTTACACGGACCACACCAAGTAGCGTAAAAGTCTACTAAAATAGGTTTTTTGTGGGAATTTTTTAATACTTCGGTGGCAAAGGTTGTGTTGTCAACTTCTATAGATATACCCATTGAATTCCTAGAATATTTTGTGTTATTAACTATTATGTCATTATGTCGGAATTGAGCAAATTTTTGACTATATAATATGAAATAGGTGAATGTTTGCTACAGGCAATTGATCGGGAGATAGAGAGATGTGGAAATGGGGGAATGCTAAAATAGCATAATTACTTGTATTTCAGATAAAATTTATCTTTTATTCTCTCGCTCAACTTATTTATTGAGGTTTTGTGAAATAATTGTAGTATTATTTTTTGTATTTCATATAAGGTTAAAATTTTCAATTATTTTAACCTTGCTACCCTAGAATTTGTATCAAGTTTGAATAAGTGCGTTATCAATAAAAAAAATCTTGTTTATAGTTATGAGAAAGAGAGATTATACAAAGTCTGGTTTATCAAACAGATTGATGATTTTTCCCTATTTCCTGTTCTCTCCTTTAAAAAATATCATATTCGTATAATCAGTTATGATTAAGATTGCTTTAGTCAGAGTTTTGTTGGAATATATGTAGAAAGTTACCATTTCTTAAATTACTGTAAATTGCAAGTATATGAAGTACAAATATTGTAAGACCTCGCCCTTAAGGACGGAGTTTGAATTTTTGTGGTGTGGGCATTTTGTCCACGACTTATGTACCTCACATATATCATCTGCGCTTGAATACTTATAAATTAAGAGAGTAGGGAGTAGGGATAATAGGGATATTTGCCCTGTGTAAAAAGATAGGTTTTTTTCATCACTAAATTATCCGGACTTGATATTAGATGAAATCTGCTGTAGGTATTAGGTAAGGCGGTAAACTTTTCTCATCTAGAATATTACCTATAATCTACAAACCTTGTTTGATATAGCAGAAGGAAGAAGGCGTTTAGTTATCTAGGAGAGAAGGAAAAATATTGCGTTGTCTGAGTTTTAAGCTTTTGATATGTCTTATACCAAGGGTGTTAACGAAGTCAGAAGTCAGAAGTCAACCCACCCCAAACCCCTCCCAGGAGGGGAAGTCAGAAGTTATTTTTGTAACGGGGATTTTGAGCAACCCTCCAAAAATATTTCGCCTTAAAAGGCGGGGTTTTAGACCCATATTATTTTGATAAATATTTGCTACAAGTAACTAGGTTATTTCTTAGGCAGTAAGTGGTAGAGGCAAACCGCCGTTTGCCCGTACAGGTAGGGGAGCTATCGGATTGGCGACGTACAGAATGAATAGCTTTAATATCATTTATTAGGTCATAATTTATCTTTTTCATCCAATGGACATCTCCTATAAAGTCTTTATAATTGCCCTTATTATTAGTAACATTATTTTTCCAAATTGGTATTAACCTTTCCTTCGACTGCTATAGCACTACGCAAATAGGTTAGGACATTCCTCTATTTCCTATTCTTTACTGCCTACTCCCTACTCCCTTTTCACTCAAATTTATTGTCCTAACCAAAGAAGGTACTGCTATATAAATGTACCAATTACCTATTACCAATTTTTATGTCATCAAGCACTAACTTCAATCCGAATACACCTGAAGAGTATGCCAAACTTGCGACTATATATGCTAAACAGAAAAAATGGGAGTTAGCAATTGAAAACTACCGTCAAGCTATTATATTAAAACCTAATTTTTCTTGGTATTACTATCACTTAGCACAAGTTTTACATCAACAAGAAAGCTGGAATGAAGCTATAAAATATTACTATCGCGCTATAGAGTTAAACCATAATTTTTCTTGGTCTCATTATAATTTAGGAGATGCTTTAAGCAAATTACAAAGATGGGAAGATGCTGTTAATGCTTACAAAAATGCAATTAAAATAGAACGAATTTTTCCTTGGTCTTACTATAATTTAGGCAATGCTTTAGTAGAGTTACAAAAATGGGATGAAGCGATATATAACTATATTTATGTGGTTAAGTTACAGCCAGGAGCGCCAGGAATTTACAGTAAATTAGGAGATGCTCTAGAACAAAAATATAATTCAGATATAGATGCAGCAATTCAGGATTATCATCAAGCTATTCAGCATCAAGGGCAACATCTTATTTACGATAAATTACTGGAATTTTTACAAGATAATCCAAATTTATTTGTAGAAATAGCAAATAATTTAGCTAAAGCAGATAAGAATAATGGGGCGATTATTTTTTATAAAATAGCTTTAGAGGTTAATCAAGATGACTTAGAAATTTGCCACAAACTACAGCAAGTTTTAGATAAAAAATACCAGTTATCCCAAGAAATTTTAGAACTCCGCAAAAAAATAGAATTAAATCCAAATAGTAAGTCTTATTATAATTTGGGTATTGCCCTAACTCGACAACAAAAATGGGATGAAGCAGTTGTAGCTTATCGTCAAGCTATTGAAATTAATCCAGACCTATCTTGGTGGTTTTATTACAATATATGGGAAGCTTTTGCGAGAGAGGATCAACTATCAGAAATACTAACTTTTTTCCAGAAATTTCACAAGTCTAATCCTGATTCTTATTGGTCTTACTTAAATATAGGAGAGGCTTTAACTCGTTTGAATAAAATTGAAGAAGCTATACCTTATTATCAAACTACTTGTTATCAGCAAACTCAGAAGTTATACCCTGAATTAGTATCTCAACCATGGAATTTAGAAGAAGTACAAGGACCGAATTTTATCATTATTGGAGTTCACAAAGGAGGTACTACTTCCCTTTATAGTTATCTGACTCAACATCCACAAATTGTTCCTCCGATTAAAAAAGAAATGGATTTTTGGTCTTGGAAATTTAATGAGTCTATAAATTGGTATTTAGCTCATTTTCCAGCAATTTCAGAAAAGAAAAATTTTCTCACAGGGGAAGCTAGTCCTAGTTATTTTGATTATCCGAATGCTGCGAGAAGAATTTTTCAAGTGTTTCCTAAAGTTAAGCTAATTATACTATTAAGAAATCCTGTGGATAGAGCCATATCTCAATATTATCAATGGCTACGATTAAACTGGGAAAATCGATCTTTTGAGGAGGCAATTCAATTAGATTTAGAGCAGTTAACAAAAGCTCCTGAAAAAGTTAATTACTGGATGAAGGAATTAAATTATTTAGCACGAGGAGTATATGTTGAATTTTTTCAGGAATGGATGAGTTTATTTCCACGGGAACAATTTCTAATTTTGAAAAGTGAAGATTTTTATGCTCATCCAGAAGTTACTATGGGGAAGGTTTTGAAATTTTTAGATTTGCCAGAATATCAACTCTCAGAGTACAAAAATTATAATATAGGAAATTATTCTCCTATTGATTCATCAATTCGTAGAAGTTTAAATGATTATTTCCAAATTCATAACCAAAGATTAGAAGAGTATTTAGGAATGAAATTTCACTGGGATTAGGGGTAAATTCAGTGATCAGTTAACAGTTATTAGTACTTCCTGGAATAGGCAGGCAAGAAAATACTGAAAATTCTTTGTTATACCCTGAAAAAGGAAGGCTTGAGACCCGATATTTTTGTCAAAAAAAGAGAGATTGAAATTTGAGTGGGTGACAATCAGGTTATGAGATTATTTCAAATATTTATTGATTAATTGGTAGTCCTGCATAGTAATTGTATACAAGGAACAAGAGATGTTTGGCACAGAAGCAAGATGCTTCCACTGCCGTACTTCGTAACAAAAATAATGCAATGCACGACCATTACAATGCACCACCACGGATTAATTAATCCTTAGGAGTTTAATGATTATTTCCAAATTCATAACCAAAGATTATGAAGAGTATTTAGGAATTAAATTTCACTGGGATTAGGAGTAAATTCAGTGATCAGTTAACAGTTATTAGTACTTCCTGGAATAGGCAGGCAAGAAAATACTGAAAATTCTTTGTTATACCCTGAAAAAGGAAGCCTTAAGACACGAAATTTTTGTCAAAAAAAGAGAGATTGAAATTTGGGTGAGCTACAATCAGGTTATGAGATTATTTCAAACATTTATTTATTCATAAATCTGTAGGAGTTTCAATGATTATTTTCAAATTCATAACCAAAGACTAGAAGAGTATTTAAGAATGAAGTTTAACTGGAATTAGGAGTCAATTCAGTTATCAGTTACAACCTATTCCATGTAAGTGTGGTACAGTAATTCTAGTAGATTGTCTCAAAAAGAATGAAAACTTAATTCCATACTTCAACAACTATTTAAAAAACTAATCCTACTGTACCTCATCAACCTGGAATACCCTTGATCGGTACTTCCTGCAATAGGGATACGAGAAGATTCATAACTTGATTTATTATACCCTGAAAAAGGAAGGATTGAGACCCGATATTTTTGTCAAAAAAAGAGAGATTGAAATTTGGGTGAGCTACAATCAGGTTATGAGATTATTTCAAACATTTATTTATTCATAAATCTGTAGGAGTTTCAATGATTATTTCCAAATTCATAACCAAAGACTAGAAGAGTATTTAGGAATGAAGTTTAACTGGAATTAGGAGTCAATTCAGTTAGCCTCCTACCGGATAAACTGCAGACTTCAGTTAGCCTCTTTACAAAAGAGTTACCCTATCAGTACTTCCTGGAATAGGCAGGCAAAAAAATACTGAATTTTATTTTTTATATCTTGAAAAATGAAGGCTTGAGACCCGATATTTTTGTCAAAAAAAGAAAGATTGAAATCTGGGTAACCTACAATCAAGTTATGATATTATTTTCAAAAGTTTAAAAGATCAATATGTATTCAAATTTAACTCCAGAAATGTCAGCTTTTAGTTTATATCAAGAAGCAGAATCTTATTTAGAAGCTGGAAAACTAGATGAGGCTTATTTATACTGTGAAAAATCTCTAGAAATATTACCAGTTTATCCTTTGACTTGTAAAACATTAGGAAATGTATTACAGGCAATGGGAAACTTAGAAGAAGCGATAATTTGGTATACAAAAGCTATAATGCAGCAGCCAAATTGGGCGGAAATTTACATAAATATTGGGAGTTTATATGCTAAACAAAATGAATGGCAGCCAGCTATAGCTTGCTATGAAACAGCTATTGAAATACAACCAAATTTGCCTGGTGCTTATCGAAATTTATCTAGGGTTTGCCAAAAATTAGGTAACTTAAGTTTGGCAGAAAAATATTGGGATAAAGCTCAAAAAATAGAATTAGAAAAGACGACTTTAGAAAAAGTGAATCATGGGGATATTTTATTAAATGAAGGTAAAACGGAAGAGGCAATAACTGATTATCGTGAAGCGATAGAATTAAATCCTAATTTATCGGAAGCTTACTCTAAATTAGGAGAAATTTTTGTAGAGCGAGGAGAATTAGATGCAGCTATCAATTGTTATCAACATTTGATTAAACTTTTACCTGAAAACTGGATATTCTCTTACAAACTAGGCACAATTTTTCAAGATATAGGCAAGTTAAATGATGCAGTTGAGGCATTTCAACGAGCTATAGAACTTAATCCAAATTTTCCTTTGTATCACAAACATTTAGCAGATATTTTGTATGAACAGGGTAAATTAAATCAAGCTATTACTTGTTATCATCAAGTAATTAAAATTAACCCGAAAAATTGGGATGCTTACTGTAAAGTAGGGGAAATATTGCTCAAGCAAGGAAAAATAAATCAAGCACTTGTCATTTATCAAAATGGTCTCAAGCTTAATCCTAATTTAGCTAGACTTCACTATAAAATGGGCGAAGCGCTAAGTAAACAAAAAAAATTGCAGTTAGCAATTCCAGCTTATCGTCGAGCTATAGAATTAAAAGTAGATAACTATTTATTTTATCGTAAATTAGCAGATGCTTTACAACAACTAGGACAACTAGATGAGGCAATCATTAATTATCAAACAGCTATTGAACTTAATCCTAATTCTTGCTGGTTATATACATCATTAGGAAAAACATATATCCAACAAGAAAATTGGTCTGATGCTATTGAATGTTTGAAAAAAGCAATACAAATTAAACCAGACTACCATAAAGCTTACGAAAAAATAGCCTATATTTTTGAACAGTTAGGCGATCGCTCTGCAGCAGAAAAATGTAGATATCAATATCAATTACCATCTGAAGTAGGGTAGTAGGGGAGTATTCAACAATTAATAATTAATAATTAATTATTAATTATTAACAATTACCTCTCCTTTCCTTGAAAAGAAGAGGATTGACTTAAAGAAAAATTTTTGCTTCTCTTGGTCGATTGGATATGGCGAGGTCTCCTCACCATCCCACCCTTCGGAAAGCTGCGCTAACGACCGCTTGTTTCTCCTTTAAAGGAGAGGCTTTAAACCTTAATTATTCGGTAAATATAATAATAATTAGGGTTTGCTGAAAAAGTCTTATGGGTGAGGGACCGAGTCAGGAGGACTGAGTCAGGAGGACCGAGTCAGGAGAAATAGGAATTACAGAGGATGTAGTTGGAAGAATTGTCCCTTAATTTTTCTGTCCTTGTCTGCACAAAATGCTAACTTTTTGAGCTTTCTTGGCCGAAAAGCTGGCACTTTTTTCAACCTAAGAAGGCTGAAACTTTTATATGTCAATGCTTTGATAGTTAATCAGCAAGCCCTAATTAATGCTAACCAGCGTGCTAATAATTAAAAAAGTGATTTGGTTCACGTTAATTATTTAATAATTGAAGTGGTATCTAAGTGAAGCATTAATACATAGTAATTGGTATTATTGAAAAGGGAGTAGGGGGTAAGCGGTAGGGAATGGTGGGAAATTTCAGACATTCTCAAAACAATCAAGAAAAGTATTTTTATTATGTCTAATTTAATGAGACCTGATATAACTTATTGAAATACAGCAAATTTTAGGAAGTGTGAGGTACAGTTTGAGACTAATCTATAATTTTTATTCATTCCCTGTTGCCTGTTGCCTGTTGCCTGTTGCCTGTTGCCTATTCCCTATTCCCTATTCTCTATTCCCTATTCCCTATTCCCTATTCCCTATTCCCTATTACCTATTCCCTAAAGCATAAAACTTTATACCTTATCAACTGGAAAACTGCTGTATGTCTAATAATGAAAAGACAAAAAAACTAACAATTAATTTTAATCAAATAGCAGCATCTCATTTGGCCGAAGGAAAGTTAAATGAGGCTTATGCAGCTTGTGTTAAAGCATTAAATAGCCAACCAGAATTTGCACCAGCTTGTAAAACTATGGGAGATATTTTTCAAGCACAAGGTGACATAGAAGCAGCCAAAAATTACTACAATAAGGCTATTCAAATACTACCTAATTTTGCTGAAGCTCATGCAAACCTGGGTAGTATGTATGCCAAACAACAGCAATGGGAACCAGCAATTTCAGCTTACGAAAAAGCCCTCAAAATTCAACCAAATTTAGCAGGAGTTTATCGAAATTTAGCTAAAGTCTGGCATAGCATTGGTCAAGAAAAATTAGTCACAGAATGTAATTATCAAGCAGTTATTCTAGAACCAGAATCATTGACAGCCACAGAACATCTAAATTTAGGAAATAAACTTTTAGAGTTAGATAAAATAGAGGCAGCAATTAACTGTTACCGTCATGCTATTAAAATCAACCCAAATTTATCCGCAGCATATCAACATTTAGGAGAAATTCTGAGTCAAAAGGGCGAGTTAGAAGATGCCTTAATAACTTTAAACCAAGGAATAAAATTAGCTCCTAAAAATCCTAGACTTTACTACTTACTAGGGAAAGTTTTCCAAGAAAAAAAAGAATATGATTTAGCTCACTCCGCCTATCTTAGTGCGATCAAACTCAAACCAGAAAATCATTTATTCCACAAAAAATTAGGAGATGTCTTTCAAGAAAAAGGAGAGCTAGAGCAAGCGATCGCCTGTTACCAAAAATCTCTAGAAATCAACCCTAATTTTTTTTTGCTTACTACAGTTTAGGTAATATATATATTAAGCAACAACGATGGGATGAAGCAATTTTTGCTTACCGTAAATCAACTATTATCAACCCAAAATTTTCTGGTGCATACTATAACTTAGCTGATGCTTTTCTGCACAATTATCAAAAAAAAGAAGCTATTAACGCTCACTTAGAAGCTGTGAGACTTAGACCAGAACATTCTTGGTTTTCTCATCATTCAGTCTTATGGAATAATTTATTAGAAAATAGGCTTGAGGAAGTATTAAATTTATATCAAAATGCCACCAAAATTGAGCAAAATAGTTTTTTTTGTCATCTCAATTTAGGGGAAATTTTCACAAAAATCGGAAATATTGAAGCAGCCATTAGAAGTTATAAAAAAGCCTGTTACAACCAAACAAAAAAAATCCATCCTACTTTTGTAGAAAAACATTGGAATTTTCATAACGTATCAAGTCCTAATTTCATTATTATCGGTTCTCAAAAAAGTGGTACAACCTCTTTAGCAAATTACATTAATCAACATCCTCAAGTTTTACCAGCTATTAAGAAAGAAACACATTTTTGGTCAGGAGAATTTCATCGAGGAATTGATTGGTATTTGGCTCATTTTCCTTCCATTCCTAAGTCACAAAATTTTATTACTGGAGAAGCTACTCCTAACTATTTAGTCAATTATAAAGTGGCAGAAAGAATCTATAGTTTACTACCCGGTCTTAAACTATTAGTCATTTTAAGAAATCCTGTAGATAGAGCCTTTTCTCAATACCATCATTGGCAAAGATTAAACTGGGAAGACCGCTCCTTTGAAGTAGCTATTAATCAAGAATTAGAAATACTCAAAACTACTCCGAAACAACCTCAAGGAGATAAAAAATATTGGCAACTTCCGGGAAATTATATAGGGAGAGGTGTTTATATAGAATTTATGCAGAAATGGATAGAAGTATTTCCCAGAGAACAATTTTTAATTTTGAGAGGAGAAGACCTTTATCAAGGGGCAAATGATACCATGAAGCAAGTTTTTGATTTTTTAGGTTTGCCAGAACATAAACTGCCAAAATATAAAAAGTTGAATTCTGGTTCTTATGCACCAATTTCCGATTTGCTCCGTCAACAATTATCTGAATATTTCCAACCTCATAATCAGAGATTAGAGGAATATTTAGGAATGAAGTTTAATTGGTAATTATTGAATAAGGAATGAGGAAAGACCGAAGTTGGAAAAAGGAAAAAGTGGATGAGGACTCACACCCCAACCAATTTTCATTAATTGATAATGGATAATGAATAATGGATAATTACCTATGGTTAAAACTGTTACGGAATTGAATATCAGAAAATCTGATTTCTTCTCTTGGTCAATTGGATATGGCGAGGAGACCTCGCCATCCCTCGACCGCTTTTGTCTCCTTGCTCATGAGAGGTTTTAAACCTTTGGGGATTAATTATCAATTATTAATTATCAATTATCCATTGGTAAATATCCTATAGAACCCATTTGGTATCTTTGCCTGGGTAAAAATTGATGTAGTCAAAAAATATATCCAAAGTTGATAAAACTACGTTCCGCTATGCGATAGAACTCCGTTCCGCTACGCGAACGCACTTCCACTCACTAATTCTCTTTTTCATCTTAATAAGCACCTACGCAGAGCGAATTACTTACCTCAAAAATACACGAAAATTTTTTCACAAGCAACCACCCTATATTTCTTACATATCAAAACTTTTAATCAATGGCCAAGGAAAGCGCGATCGCACTCAAATTATCCCCATTTTTCCCCCTAAATAGCTCATTTAAACTTTTTTGGGAAAAATTAGTTTAAATTCCAAATATATTTGACAAAATTTTATAAATTTAACTTATATAAAAGTTTTTTTTAACCAATTATTAAACCTTAAAAAGCTTACAGATAAAGCTTTTCAGAAGAGAAAACAGGAAGTATATTTTCTATAGAACCCATTTATCTTTGATTCTCGCCACTACTTGTAATGCCAAAATACTGTGGATGGGAACTCACACCCCAAGTAATTGTAAATATTCTATAGGAGGCGAGATATTCAACTCAAAATCAAAAGATAATTGCTGGTTTGTTGTTAGTCATTAACTATTTGTTTTTAGGAGTTATTAAAAATATGTCGGATGTAAATATTGAACAAGTAAGGACTGAAGGACTGAAAAAGTCAAAAGTGGATGAGAACTCACACCCCAAGTAATTGTAAATATTCTATAGGAGGCGAGATATTCAACTCAAAATCAAAAGATAATTGCTGGTTTGTTGTTAGTCATTAACTATTTGTTTTTAGGAGTTATTAAAAATATGTCGGATGTAAATATTGAACAAGTAAGGACTGAAGGACTGAAAAAGTCAAAAGTGGATGAGAACTCACACCCCAAGTAATTGTAAATATTCTATAGGAGGCGAGATATTCAACTCAAAACAAAAAGATAATTGTTGGTTTGTCGTTAGTCATTAACTATTTGTTTTTAGGAGTTACTGAAAATATGTCGGATGTAAATGTTGAACAAGTAAGGACTGAAGCTCGGAAAAAGTCAAAAGTGGATGGGAACTCACACCTCAAGTAATTGTAAATATCTGATAGAAGGCGGGGTATTAAACCCAAAATCAAAAGATAATTGCTGGTTTGTCGTTAGTCATTAACTATTTGTTTTTAGGAGTTACTGAAGATATGTCGAATGTAAATAATCAAAAAATATCCGTATTTAATTTAAAGCAAAAAGCTGAAATATATTTATCTCAAGGAAAGTTAGATCTAGCTTATGATACTTGTTCCCAAGCTTTAGAAATTTTGCCAAATTGTGGGGAAGTTTATAAAACTCAGGGCAATATATTGCAAAGAATGGGGAAGTTGGAATTAGCTAAAAATTTTTACAGAAAAGCGATTAAATATAATCCAAATTTAGCAGAAGCTCATGCAAATATGGGTAGTATCTTTGCTAGGCAACAGCAATGGGAAAAAGCGATAAAATATTATGATAAAGCTATTAGTCTTCAACCACATTTTGCCGGATTTTATCGAAATTTAGCTAAAATATGGCAAAGCTTAGGTAAGCATGAATTAACAAAAGAATGCACTCATAAAGCACTTGATTTAGAAGCTAAATATGAGCAGAAGATAAGTAAGATAGAAATATTTTCAGCTACTGAAGTAAATATGCTAGCTTCTCAAACAATTGAAAAACAAACTCATCACATTTTTAGAAGTAGAAAAGTATATTCACAATCAGCATTTGTCACAGTAGTACCTGGAGGAAAAGGTTATATTAACACGGGAGTTACCGCAGTAATAACCTCTGAAAATAAGCTAGTATCAGAAGTTTCTACAAGAAATGCTGAATTAATTATCTATTCATCAGAACTACCATCTATCTATAATATAGAAGGAACAGTTGCTTTATTATCAATAAAATGGGGTAAAAATAATTATTTTCATTGGATGTTTGATATAGTAACTCGAATTCATTTACTACTTCTTAGTAGCTTGAAAATAGATAAATTCGTAGTTAATCAATGCCAGAAAAAATTTCAAAGAGAAACTATAGAATCTTTGGGTATATCCCAAGACAAAATTATAGAAAGCGAAATTTATCCCTATATACAAGCTGAAAGATTATTAGTTCCTTCTTTCTCTTATTCCGATGGAAAATATCTGAGAATCCCTAAGTGGGGATGTGATTTTTTAAGAAATTCATTTTTGTCAGAGGAAGCTAAAAAAACAAGATATTATCAAACAGAAAGGATATATATTAGTCGGAAAGAATCATCACGACGACGAGTAGTTAATGAGGAAGAAGTAATCAGTTTTTTAGATAAATTTGGTTTTGAAAGTATTACTTTAGAATCAATGTCTGTTGCAGAGCAGGCAGCACTGTTGGCTAGTGTTAAAGTTGTAGTAGCACCTCATGGTGCAGGATTAACTAACCTTGTATTTTGTAGTTCTGGCACTAAAGTTATAGAATTTTTTGCTCCTGAATATATAGTTAAATACTATTGGATAGTTAGCAATGTATGTGGCTTGGAATATTACTACTTATTAGGTGATGAATTTGATAAATACTTTTCTGGTCAACCATTCCATAAAGATATTCTTGTTAATTTGCAGAAACTATTAGACTTAATGAAACTTGCAAAAATTATTTAACTCACTGCGCTCTAAGGTTAATAATACTAATAGAGATTTCCAATAATAAAAAATAAAATCAATTATCGCACTCTTATTTATCAATTATTTACCCCTACTCCCTACTCCCTACTCTTTCTTTTCTGAAGATGTCTAATGATATAATCATTAATGAAGTAAGTATGGCTAACATTAACTGAATGGAAAACCCAGAAGCAGCAGCATTAAAATTTAACGAAGAAGCAGAACATTATCTAACTCAAGGAAATTTTGAAAAAGCTTATGCTACTTGCTTAAAAGCTTTAGAATTAGTTCCATATTTTGCACCTGCTAGTAATACAATAGGGCAAATAATGGAAAAAATAGATGCCTTAGATTCAGCTATTGATTGGTATAACAAAGCTTTGGAAAAACAACCAAACCTAGCTGAACTTCATGCAAATTTAGGTAAAATTTATGTCAAACAACAACAGTTGCATAAAGCTATTACTTGCTACGAAATAGCCACTAAACTACAACCAAATTTTGCCGATGCTTATCGTGCCCTAGCACAAATATGGCATCAAATAGATAAGCCAGAATTAGCTGCCTCTTGTTGGTATAAAGCACTGAATTTAAAACCAGAATGGGCAACAGATTTAGAATATCTGAAATTGGCAAAAACTCTATTAAAATACCAGCTAAAGAAAGAAGCGATCGCTTGTTATGAACAAGCACTTAAATTAAATCCAAATCTATCCCAAGCACATCATAATTTAGGAGAAATTTATAGTGGTGAAGAAAATTGGCAAGAAGCTATATTAAACTACCAAAAAGCTATTCAAGTTAATCCCAAATTTTCCTGGTCTCATCACAGCTTAGGCAAAGCTTTCGCCAATATTCAGCAGTGGGAAAAAGCAATTTCCTCTTATGAACAAGCACTTCAACTAAACCCTGAAACTGCTGTTACTTATCATTGTCTTGGAGATGCTTTAGTCAATCAAAAAAATTTAGATGCAGCAATTACTGCTTATCAAAAAGCCATAGAATTACAGCCTGAAATTTGGGTGGTTCATCATAAATTAGCAAATATTTTTCAAGAAAAAGAAGAATTAGAGCCAGCCATCCTTGCTTACCATCAAGCTATTCAATTAAATCCAGATTTTCTCTGGTCTTACTACAGTTTAGGAGAAACATTAATCAAGTTACAAAGGTGGAATGAAGCAGTAGTAGCTTTTCTTTATGCCTTTAAAATTAATCAAGATTTATCAAATATCCATGAAAAATTAGGATATGCCCTCGAACAACAATCTCAATCAAATTTACCAGAAACTATTAACTATTATTCCCAGATTATTCAAAACCCTCAACCACAAAAATCTAGCCCCATTAAAGAATTATCAATTCAGCCAGAAGCACCAGAATTTTACTTAAAATTAGGAAACTTACTAGGACAGAAAAATTTATTTAATGCAGCAATAATAATTTATAACCTGGGTTTGCAAGTCCAGCAAAATCATCCAGAAATTACTAACAAACTGGCTCAACTAGAAAACAAAAAAAATCAACTAGACCAGGAACTTACTAACTGCCAAAATACCGTCAACAAAAATCCCAAAAATTTCCGTCATCACTATCAACTAGGCAACATATTCTTCAAACTTCAGAGATTCGACAAAGCCATAACAACTTACATAAATGCCATTCAACTCAAACCTGAATATCCCTGGTTTTTCTTCTATTCAAACTTATTAAATTTTATTATTAAACAACGAAAGCTCCAGCAAGTATTAGAATTATTTCAAAAAATTACTCAAGAAAATCAAGACAGTATTTGGTCTTACATTAACCTCGGAGAAATTCTCACAGCAACAGGAAACTTAGATGCAGCAATCAAAAATTATCAAACCGCCTCCTACAACAAAACCCGTCAACTTAATCCTTCCTTTGTTAAAAATCATTGGAATTTACAAAATGCCAGAGGTCCTAACTTTATTATTATTGGTGCTCAAAAAAGTGGTACAACTTCACTAGAAAATTACATAGCTCAAAACCCCCATGTTATACCAGCAATAAAAAAAGAGACTCATTTCTGGTATCGAGACTTCAACAAAGGAATTAATTGGTATCTTGCCCACTTTCCTCCAATTCCTAAATCAGAAAATTTTATCACCGGAGAAGCAACCCCTAACTATTTAGAAAATCATCAAGCTGCCGAGCGAATATACAATGTATTTCCAGAAGTAAAACTATTAGTAATATTGAGAAATCCTATAGATAGAGCCTTCTCTCAATACCATCATTGGATTAGACTAAATTGGGAAGACCGCACCTTTGAAACAGCCATAAATTCCGAGTTAGAAATACTCAGAAAAAATCCCGAAAAACCAGAGGGAGGCAAAAATTATTGGCAGCAACCAGGTAACTATATAGGGCGTGGTATTTATATAGAATTTATCAATAAATGGTTAGCAATATTTCCCAGAGAACAACTACTTATTTTAAAAGGAGAAGACCTTTATGAAAAACCTGTAGAAACAATGAAACAAGTTTTTGAATTTTTAGGACTGCCAGAACATCAACTTTCAGAATATAGAAAGTTAAACCCTGGGTCTTATTCATCAATAAGTAATGAGATGCGCCAGAGGTTGAGTGAATATTTTCAACCTCATAATCAGAGGTTAGAGGAATATTTAGGAATGAATTTTGATTGGGAATAAAATTTAACTTGCTTCAGTTTTGTACAATAGTTAAAATCAAAATAAATTACATTGAACAGTATCGTCATTTTTAATATAAGGAGTAGTTTATGGCAAGAAAAATCTTAAAAGGTAAAGATGCAAAAATGCTCGAAAAGCCTCTAAAAAAAGATATTAAATGGACTCCAAAAAAATTAACTCTTGCCGGAATAGGTTTATTAATCCCTTATACTGCAATTGTCGTCTATGTCATATCTTTTGGAGTACCTTTAGGTTTAGTGATTGTGATGATAGCAATTCCTGTAATATTTTTCGGGGGATTTTCTCTACTATATTATTTAACAAGAAATTTATGAAATAGCTTTGTTGCACGAATATATCTAACCCTCTATTAAATCAGTGTTATAGATCGACGATTTATTATATCCTTAGCAATACCATCTTCCAAACCACCCCGATGTATCCATAGTTTATCCCCAATAATTTCTATATGAACTAAACATCCATGAACTTGTATATCGTCCTCCCATTCTTGAGTAATTAATCAAAAATTATTCAATCAACCCTCCATCATTCCCTTTGTAGAATCAAATTATTTTGGCAAGAAAATTTGAAAAATATGCTCAATCAACCTAGTTTTAATCCTGCTTACTTAATTGAAACTCTCGAACCAGATACGGTATTTTTCATATCTGAAAGAGAATCTGTCTGTTTACAAGACCCACTTTATTATCGTTTAGTTCAGTTAATTGATGGTAAACGTAATGTTGATGAAATTATTGATATTCTGCAATTAGAAATTATACAATACCAAGAATTAACACCAGAAAATCCTAATTTTTTCCAAGATATTCTGAATTTCAGTATTAAAATTCAACAAGCTCTGTTTCAATTAAACAAACAAGGGTATCTATTAGAAAATAATGAATTATTACCGTCTAATTTAGCTATTTTTTGTCATCATATTCAGATTTCTCAGTCTCAAGCTTATAATCAATTACAATCGACTAAAGTTACTGTCAAAACATTAGGTTCAGTAACAGATAAAGATTTTATTTCCCTGTTAAAATCTTTTCAGATTCAAGTGGCTGATTCAGGAGATTTAACGATTATTTTGACTGACGATTATCTCCATCCTAACTTAGATGAATTTAACAAACAGACTTTAGCTTCTCAAACTCCTTGGATGTTAATCAAACCATTAGGAACTATTGCTTGGATCGGACCTTTATTTCAACCCGATCAAACAGGATGTTGGGATTGTTTTGCACAGCGTTGGCGAGATAATCGACCGATTGAAGAGTTCATTAATAGAAAGAAAGAGGAAGCAAAACTTTTAACTTCCCCCCTGGGTTTTTCTCAGGCAACAATCCAAACAACTTTAACCATAGCAGCAACAGAAATTTTTAAATGGATTATCCAAAAAGGCAATCCTAGATTAGCAGGAAATCTGATTACTTATGACCATCTAACTCTACAAACTCAAAACCACATTTTAGTTAAACGCCCTCAATGTCCTAGCTGCGGAAAAGTCTTTAATAAACAACCTTTACCTGTAGTTTTAGGGCATCGAAAAAAAAGCTTCACTGCCGATGGAGGACATCGTTTTTTTTCTCCTGAAGAAACTTTGAGAAAGTATCAATATCATATTAGTCCCATTACGGGTGTGGTGCGAGAATTAGCTAAAATTCCCAGTCAAGGATTACTTCATACTTATGTTGCTAGACATCATTTTCGTAATGTTTTTGACGATTTAGATGGCTTGCGTAAAAATCTGGGAGGAAAAAGTTCGGGGAAAGGAAGAACTGATATTCAAGCAAGAGCAAGTGGCTTTTGTGAGGCGATAGAACGTTATTCTGGGGTATTTCAAGGAGATGAAATTAGGGAGCAAGGGAGTTATGAAAAGTTGGTAGAAAAAGCTATTCATCCAAATCAGTGCATGATTTTTAGTGAGGAACAATACCAAAATCGAAAAGAGTGGAATGTTGAGTGTAAAGGGTGGTTTCAAAAAGTACCAGAACCCTTTGATGAAACTAGAGTAATTGATTGGACTCCTGTATGGTCTTTAACTGCTCAAGAGTTTAAATATTTACCTACTTCTTACTGTTACTATGGATCTCCTGAATCTGATTCTTCTGATTTCTTAGATTGTTGGGCTGATTCTAATGGTTGTGCGGCAGGAAATACGATAGAGGAAGCAATTTTACAAGGGTTTATGGAGTTAGTAGAACGGGATTGTGTGGCTTTATGGTGGTACAATCGTTTATCAAAACCTCAAGTATATTTAGACAGTTTTAAACAACCTTATTTTCAGCAGTTAAAACAATATTATCAAAGTCTGAATCGGGATTTATGGGTGTTAGATATTACGAGCGATTTGAATATTCCTTGTTTTGCTGCTATTAGTTCTAGAAATGATAGAGAAGTAGAAGATATTATATTAGGATATGGGGCACATTTCGACCCAGAAATAGCTATTAGTCGGGCGTTAACTGAGGCGAATCAAATATTACCTAATGTACTATCTTTTAGGGATGATGGAACAACGAATTATCCCCCTTCTGCTGATATATTAGCACTTAAATGGTGGCAAACTGCAACTTTAATCAATCAACCTTATCTAGTTCCTAATAATCAAATTATGTCGAAAAAAAGTAACGATTATTTTCAATTAGCTAGTGACGATCTATTAGAAGATGTTAAATTGTGTCAGCAAATTGTTGAGAAAAATGACATGGAACTGTTAGTATTAGACCAGACTCGTAGTGATATTGGGTTGAGGGTAGTTAAGGTGATTGTTCCAGGGATGCGTCATATGTGGAAGCGATTAGGGTTAGGAAGATTGTATGATGTTCCTGTAAAAATGGGATATTTGAAAGAGTCTTTAACGGAAGAACAATTAAATCCTTTTCCCATGTGGATGTAAATTTTTAGTAATATCATGTCCGATTGAATACTTATCAATAATCAGGGAAGAGTCAGGAGTTATATCATGTCTAGTTGAATACTTATCAATAACGACGGAGGAATCAAGAGTTAGGAATCAGGAGTCACGAGAGAAGAATAAGAAGAAGGAAGTTTTTTATCACTAATTGAACGGACATGATATAAGTTACTCTCATTAAGTTTTAGTAGAGTTAATGATCAAGAAAAATAATTAACAATTCTCTCTTTTTAAGGGGATGAAAATTAAAATATTCCTGATTTAAAGCTACTGATTTCACGGGATAGTCACTGATAACTGAAGTCTGCAGTTCTTCCGGAGGAAGCTAATATCAAATCCGGTTAAACAGCCATAGAATGGTTAAGTTAGGAGTCCTCAGGAGTCAGTCGGACCTCCTCAGGAGGAGAAAGAATTACAAAGATAAACGTAGTTATGGCGATTGAAGATTTTTTTTATGTCCAATTAAACGGATTTGATATAACTGATACCGTAGCTCCTCTATAAAGAGGCTAACTGATAACTGAATTGACTGCTGGGCTTAAAGATGGCCATAGGGGAAGTGAACTGAACTCTATTCTATCACCTATTCATGCAACAAATCCCTAGAAGCTTTAGAAAATAGACAAACTAAAATGACCGAAAACCTTAATATAATAAATATTTTAAAAACTATTCTGATAATACCTATAATGATAAGTGACATAATAGTATTTAAAATACCTGGAATAGGATTAATAATAATAAAGAATCTAATAAATTAGACTGAGTTTCTCAAGTTAATGAATCCAGGTAAGAACCAAGAATCAAACTGAAAATTTTCACCTAAAGATTTAGCCAAATCAATTTCACCAGATTTTTTTATATTTTCCTTTCCATTCAACCCAATCATTTTCAATATTCAATAACCTTGGCAACTTTTTCACAAAATTAAAAAAAGTTGGTGGGAAATTACTCAAATTTTTCCAGTAAAATTTAAACCTATTATAGCAAATTGATAAATGTTTGCTACAAATAGCTAGGGTATTTTTTAGGAGTCAACCCACCCCTAACCCCTCCCAGGAGGGGACCCAGGAGGGGAAGTCAGGAGGACCGAGTCAGAATGAATTGCTTCAATACCAATTTTTAGGTCATAAATTATCTTTTTCTCTTGGTGCGCTACCAGGTACTACTGGTGTCGTCGCGGGGTCGCACCGCTCTCTTGGTCGATTGGAGATGGCGCAGGTTTCCTAGCCATCCCACCCTACGGGAAGCTGCGCTAACGACCGCTTTGTCAAAGAGACATTTCCTGTACTTGTATTTTAGTCACACTTATATTACTTATTACTGTGCATGACTACCATTCCACTCTATGATTATCTATAAGAAATTACTTGGTAAAAAGGAATCAAAATGACAGAAAAAATCCCAGAAGTTACTATCTATACTGATGGTGCTTGTAGTGGCAATCCTGGTCCTGGTGGGTATGGTATAGTTATTATTACTGATAAACAGCGCCAAGAACTATCTGGTGGTTATAAGTTAACTACTAATAACCGCATGGAATTAATGGCAGCAATACTAGGACTTCAAACCCTAGAATCTGCCTGTGATGTTACTCTTTATACTGACTCTAAATATATAGTTGATGCCATTACTAAAGGTTGGGCAAAACGCTGGCGAGCTAATGATTGGAAACGGAATAAAAAAGATAAAGCAATGAATCCCGATCTATGGGAAAAATTATTAGATTTATGTAACCAACATCAAGTGGAATTTTTTTGGGTGCGCGGTCATTCTGGCAATATAGAAAATGAGCGATGTGATAAGTTAGCAGTGCAAGCATCACAACAACCGAATTTACCGCAAGACTCCGGTTATTAAAATATGACTGATGTAAGAGTGTGGGGAGTGCTCGCCCCAAACTCATCTTTCAACCTGCACCTTCTGCACCTTATATCAAATCCGGAAGCATTGGTGTAATTAGATTCATAGTGTGGAGAGATGTGAAGATAAAAAAAGATTTGGCAATGGCGCTGTTATGAAACATTTTTTTAGACCAAACCCGAGCGGATTTGATATTAGACATAAATTCTGGTACTCCCTGAATACCAAGATTTAACTGAAAGACAACACCAGCACCAGACTCCTCTGTTGTCAGGCGATCACCAAGTATTTAGTATTTTTTTCTTCTTTAAAAAACCGACTTTAAACCTTCATTATATAGAATCCGGTTATACAGTATATATTTATAGTTCTATCCATACTTCAACCTCCCCACCTCCCCACACTCTTTATCTCTGCCAACTATATAATAAGTATTCAACCGGATTTGATATTATTCGGCAAGATCAAATCTCATCAATCGGAAATTATTTGAAGTCTTGAGTAAGAAAATATCTCTGAGGTGAGAGATATTATTTTTCTGATTATCTATTTACATAATATTAACCTTTACGAGGAACATAAACTAGCCTATTATCTGAGTATTGGTACTGATTTTTTTCAAACAATAACTATTCAAAAAATGTCTGAAAGCTGATGATAAAAACTCTTATTATCTAGTTTTTTATTGAGAAACTAAGCCATGGACTACCAACTGCTAATTTCTGACGTATATAGATGAGCGATTGTTAAAGTTTTCAATTATAATTATTAATTTTATAGCTGATAAATAACTGTTATTTATCCATTGTGATTTTTTCGATCTATTGATAATAATATTAATTGTTGATTAATAGCGATTAACCTTGATATTACTTGTTTATTCTTCCACATTCGTGATTATTTATAAATAACTTGACATTTATTACTTTCCTTGTATAATTATTGAATTTCTCATAATCTGTGATCAAACTGTACAATATTTAGATCGATAAAGATATTAATGATTTTAATGTGAGGTAAAATATGAATAACAAACTAATTATTATCATATTTAGTATTATATTTTCTTTAATTAATCCTGGGGTTGCTCAGTCGCAAGAAGTATTACAAGAAATTAAACAAACTGGTGTACTGAAAGTCGGAATGAGAAAAGATGCGGCTCCTTTTGGTTATGTTTATGGTAGTAAATGGGAAGGAATTTGCATAGAATTAATGAATGGGTTTAAAAAAATTTTAGAAGAAAAATTAAACAGAAATATTAGTATAGAAAAATTAGAAATTCTTCTTGATGAAGAATCAGAAAAAGGTCGTCACCGCAGCGTAGCTAATAAGCGAGTTCATCTAGAATGTGGTCCTAATACTATTAGAAAAAATCCACCAACAGGAGTCATTTATTCCAAACGTTTCTTCACCACTGGTAAATATTTAATGATGAAGCCAGACAGAAGACTAACAGTTAATCCTGATGGATTTATGGAAGGAATTTTAATTGGAGTTCTCAATGATTCTCTGACAAAATAATTCATTGATAGTCGATACCAACTAGCAGACCAAAAGGTTTATCAAGGAGCGTCGGGAAGAGAAACTGCTGTGAAAGATGCTGTTGCAGGTACTATTGATGCTTTTGCTAGTGATGGTATTTTATTAGTAGGAGAAGCTTTCCGGAAAGGATTAAAGGAAACTCAATATTCAATAGAACCAAATCGACCACTTACCTGTATTTCATACAGCATGATTTTACCCGCCAATGATTCAGAGTGGGAAAAAACAGTCAATGAATATATTCGCGTTAAACTTTCCATTAGTCAAATTACAGATATTTTAACCAAATTAGCAGGAGCAACATCTCCATTGCTGATAAATGTAGTGGGTTATAGAACCCATTTGATCGCTATCTATTTATATAGTTATAGTTAAAGATAGGGAGTAGGGGAGTAGGGGAGATGGGAGAATTTTTCGGTAGTTGTGCATTTTCATGGGTCGTGCATTGTCATTATTTTTGTTACCAGAACAGTGGGAGCATCTTGCCCCCATGCCAGGCATTCCTTGTTCTTGTATACCATTACGCGACCAGGACTACCAATTTTTCTACCTTTTTCCCCTCTTCTCTAACTGAATCTCCTAACTTCTGACTCGGTCTTCCTAACTCCAGTAGCTAAAATCACATACCGCGTGCATAGATACCAAATGGGTTCTATAAAAAAACAGGAAGAAGAAATTAAGCCATCTTGCCTCTTGCTTCTTGCTTCTTCCTTACCTTTGCTATACAATACCGATGCTACCGGACATAATATGATTACCTGGTAACGAGCAAAAAGTTCATTTAGCCTCTAAACTAGATTCAGCAATCTATATATTAGGAGGGTTAGCTTTGACTGAAGATAATAACTATTCATCCCCTTCCATAGCTACTATTTCTCGTCAAGAATTACGGGAGTTAGTTCGATCACAACTTCAAGCTCTGTTAGAACAAGATAACTTATCTGGAGCTAAAGCGATGTTAGTTCCTGTACAACCAGCTGATATTGCCGAAGCGATCGAAGGTTTACCAGAAACAATGCAAGTCATCGCATTTCGCTTGCTTTCTAAACGTGAAGCGATCGAAGTTTATGAACAACTAGACTCCAGCGTACAACAGTCTCTGTGCGAAAAGTTCAAACGCCAAGAAGTTATAGATATCGTTGATAAAATGTCACCTGATGACCGTGCTAAACTATTTGAAGAATTGCCCGCAACCGTTGTCAGGCGTTTATTAGGTCAACTTAGCCCTGCTGAACGCCAAGCTACAGCGCAGCTTCTGGGTTACAACTCTGGAACAGCAGGACGGATAATGACTCCGGAATACATCTCCCTAAAAGAAGAATATACAGTTTCTCAAAGTTTAGAACGTATTCGCTCATTAGCTCACGTTACTGAAACAGTTTATTCTCTATATGTGACTGACACTAACCGTCATCTCACAGGTATTCTGTCATTGCGAGATTTAGTCACTTCTCAACTCAACCAAACCATCAGCGAAATTATGAGCCGTGATTTTGTCTGCGTGCAAACTGGTACTGACCAAGAAGAAGTTGCTCGTATTATTCAGCGTTACGACTTTTTGGCAATACCAGTAGTAGATAGCGAACAACGACTCGTGGGTATCATTACCATTGATGATGTTCTCGATATTTTGGAACAGGAAACTACCGAAGATATTTATGCTCTAGGTGGCGTACAGTCTGAAGGTGATAACTATTTCCAGGTAAATCTATTTACTGCTGCTCGCAGAAGAGTGGTCTGGTTATTTGTGTTACTGCTGACAAATAGTGTGACGGGTGGAATTATTACAGCGCAAGAAGATATTCTGAAAAAAGTAGTTGCCTTAGCAGCATTTATTCCATTGTTGACTGGTACTGGAGGGAATGTGGGAGCGCAATCTTCCACTGTTGTGATTAGAGGTATGAATACCGATGAAATTTGGAAAATAGGGCCATTTAAAGTGATTCTGCGTGAAGCTGCTGCTGGCGCAATACTTGGGAGTGTTCTCGGTTTGTTAGCAACAGTTTGGGCTTTCCTGTTTATTGTCAATGGTAATTTAGAAGTGTCAGTGACAGTGGGTGTAAGTTTGCTGGCAATCTCAATTTTGGCTTCTGTTGCTGGTTCGTCTTTGCCATTCCTGTTTCGTTCATTTGGGTTAGACCCCGCCTTAATGTCAGCACCGTTTATTACTACTGCTGTAGATGTTCTCGGTGTTTTGATTTATTTCAACTTGGCACGAGTAATTCTACAAATATGAAAAAGTGTCGGGGCGGGTTTCAAGGTTGGGCAAAAATTGTTATACCTAGCTATTTATATTTAATATCATGTCCGGTAGCATCAGTATTGTATAGCGAAGCTAAGGAAGAAGGAAGAGGGAAGAGAAAAGAGGGAGGAAGACTATTGAGCAAGAAAAAAACCTAAATTTCCTGTAGATATTCACTCTTGGGTTTACACAAACAATACCAATGGACATGATATAAAACCCGCCATGACAAATTTTAAATATATTATGCTGCCACGGTTCATATATCAGAACTTACGCAAGTACGCTATATATAGTTTTTAATAACTATGATATGTCTGTATTTAGTTAGTAAATTTGACCAGTGCCGTAAAACTATGTTATACTGTGGCCAGATAACTTTTGTTGGGCTACACGATCACGTCATCAACAAAACATTTAAGACTGAAGAATCCCGCGTTGTCGCGTAAGCGCAACGTCGGGAGTATATCAAAACTAACTACGGTCAATTTCTGCCAAAATTTTATCTAAGATTTCTTGGGCACCTTGTTTTCTCAATTTTTGAGCTAATTCAATACCTATTTGTTCTGCATCAGAGGCAGCACCAGTAACAATATCCTTAACTAATTTCTGACCATCTAAACTAGCAACAATGCCAGTTAAAGTCAGTTGTTCCTCTTCTATTTTAGTATTGACACCAATCGGAACTTGACACCCACCTTCCAACTCTCTCAAAAAAGCACGTTCGGCATAACATCTTTGAGCCGTGGAAGTATGTTCCAGACTCTTCAATATATCAAGAATATCATTATCTCCGTCACGACATTCTATTCCTAAAGCACCTTGCCCAACTGCATGAAGAGAAACTTCTGGCGGTATAACCTGATGAATGCGATCGCCCATACCCAATCTATGCAAACCAGCAAAAGCTAAAACTAGGGCATCATACTCTCCAGCATCTAATTTTGCTAATCTAGTATTGAGATTACCACGAACATCCTTAAATTCAAAATAGGGGTAATGGTGGCGGAGTTGTGCCAAACGTCTCAAGGAAGATGTACCAATAACAGCACCTTCTGGCAAAGCTTCAAGTTGTTTATCTTTAAACTTTTCATGGACGACTAGAGCATCTGCTGGGTTTTCCCGTTCGGTAACACAACCTAAAACTAGACCTTCTGGAAGATTTGTAGGTAAGTCTTTGAGAGAATGAACTGCTAAGTCAGTTTCGTTTTGCAGCATTCCCAACTCTAGTTCCTTGGTAAAAAGTCCTTTGTCCCCAATTTTTGCTAAGGCCACATCCAGAATTTTGTCCCCCTGAGTAGACATGGTGTGGACTTCAAATGTGATATCTGGGAAATTTTTCTGGAGTTCTTCTTGTACCCAATAAGTTTGAACTAAAGCGAGTTGACTTTTGCGGGAACCGATCCGAACGGTACGAGTAGGGGCAGATACTGTCATATCTTAATAATTTCGAGTAAATAATTGTGGTCATTCTTTCTATAATACCGTAAAAAGGGGCCTAATATAGCGCTACGCGCAAGTCAGAAGTCAAAAGTTAAAAGTTAAAGCAGTTAATTCTGGCTCAAAAAATTTATTGCTGGCTCAGTTGCAGTTAATTCTGGCTCAAGTATAAATCTAGTTGCAATTAATCCTGGCTGAAAAAGTTCCTTATTGCTGGCAACTACAACTAATTATCCAAAGCTTCGCTAACGTTGAACTGGGTTTATGCCATACCAGGAGAAGGTTTTATACCATTTTGAAAAAAGAATGTTACGAATAGTAAGAGGGATAAAAATAATTTTCAGGAGACATCCCTTTGACAAAAAAGATGATTTCCAACCTAAAAAGTGGTATTGAAGCCATTCCCATACGACTCCTGACTCCTGACTTCCCCTCCTGGGAGGGGGAGGGGCGAGGGGTGGGTTGACTCCTAAAAAATCCCCTAGTTATTTGTAGCAAACATTTATCAAAATGGTATTAGCCTTTTCATTTTGGTAATTTTTTTGTTTGACTTTTTAATCAAAGGTGGTGCGTATATTTGGGGGTCTGAAAGCCTTGTTCTGTCGTGGTTCTAAAACGTAGCTCCCCACCGCTTGGGTTAATGCGGATTAGTTGGAAACAAACGCCCCAGGTAGTTTAATCTATCTGGGTTTTTTATTTTTTGAAATTTTCCGAGTTGCGATCGCAAAGTAGAATGGACTTTAGTTGTCCTGCTCCCGTAATATCAAGTTGCACTGATTAACCACAATATAAAAAGATGAAAAAGATGGCATACTCGTCAAGAGTAATCTTAAGATGACTTAAACTATTAGCCAAGGATTTCAATCCTTGGCGAGCTTGGCGATCCATGTCACCCGCTTCCCTAAATTCCCCTCCTAGGAGGAGTTAGGGGTGGGTCCCACACTCCCCATCTACCAAAGACTACCACGGACTACCAATCATCATAAACCCTGCCCAATAATAGGGATGAGATAAATTTTGATTTTCAAACTTTCCTAACTCTGATGGTAATACCACTGCACCACGAGCTGCTGTCCCCCTTAATTGACCCTCTGCAATAACTACTTCTCCTCGTAACATTGCTAACTGTGCTTGTCGTAAAGCTTCTGCTTTTATCTTGGCATTATTTAGTTGGGTGTAAAATTCTGTCATCAATCCTAATGTGCCTTCATCACTCACATACCAGACACTAGCTAAGGCAGACTTTGCTCCTGCTGCTACTGCTAACCCCGCAAAACCTAACTCAGCATTTTTGTCACCAACGGCAGTGCGACAAGCTGACAATACTAATAATTCTACTGGTGGATCGTTCCAACCTAACTGTCGCATTTGACCTAGATGTAGTTGTTCGTCACCCCACAGTTGAATATAGGAATTACTGGCAGCACCTGGTCGGAATTCTGCATGAGTAGCTAGGTGAATGATGGGATAGGGATAATTTTGTCGTTGGGTTAGCAGGTTATTACGGGTGAAGTCTTGGTTGAGGAACTGACTACCTTGCCACAATTGTTGGGAAATTGTTTTTAATTCTACTGGCACTGCTGGTAAGGAATTTTGTTCGATAAACTCACTTGCTCCCATTGCTAATACTCGGGTATCTTGAATTGGGCGGTAGTTGGTATCCATTAAACTGATACTGGGAATTAAACTGAGGCTATATTTTTCGACGAGGAATTGTTGACCATCGTGTAATGCTGCTACAGGTAAAGTCCGTAGACCTTCATCCATGCTAAATAACAGGGTATCGATATTAGCAGCTTCTAATTCTGCTGATATGGGTGCAATGAGCCAATTGTACAATTTTTGTGCTGGTGGCAAGTAGCTTTGAGTATTACGACGGGAGGGAGTTGTGACTTGAAATCGTAATTGTAGGACAACTTCCATGAGTTGTTGGCGATTAGCTGCCGGAACAGTTTTGAGGATGGGGTCGCTATCTGGTGTGTATAATACCAGTTGCAGTTCTTCTGGGTAAGCTGTGACATAGATAATTGCTGAATTTTTGCCTGTTTCACGGGCGATGTCTGTCAGCACTTCCCGGATATTTTTTATGGATGTATTTTGAGTTGATAGGTCTTCTCCAAAGTGGTCGGTAAATTCATTATTCCGGTTTTGCTCCAAGGCAGTTAAAGTTTGAGAGTTAGCAGCAACAGTTAGGGGGGTGTTGTTGAGAATATTGATGTTTTTTAAAATAGTTTTGGTGTCGGTGTTGATATTAATTTGTTGGCGATCGCTCTTTTTGTTTGGCAGATTAGGATTATTGGTTGTGCTGATGGTACTGTTACTCTGTATTGACTGGGTAATGTTAGTGGCGTTCAGATTTGAGATGGGGTTGTTAGATTGTAAAATGTTATTTGTGGGGATGGTTGGAGTTGTTGTTGGTTGCACAAGGTTTGATTCTGCTGGAATGCTTGGTTTTTCTGATATTTGAGGTAATTGTTGTGGCAAAGTATTGTCTATTGGTGTTGATGGAGGTGGGCTAATTTGAATGATTTCACCAGTATTAAGTTCTCCTCCTGGTAGGTTAATAATACTTGTTGTATCACCTATTGCTATTTGGTCTCCAGTCGTAATATTACCAACTGCTTGATTATTAATACTGGCATTACCTTGGTTTATTACCGCTATTTGGTCTCCAGTCGTAATATTACCAACTGCTTGATTATTAATACTGGCATTACCTTGGTTTGTTACCGCTGTTTGGTCTCCAGTCGTAATATTACCAACTGCTTGATTATTAATACTGGCATTACCTTGGTTTGTTACCGCTGTTTGGTCTCCAGTCGTAATATTACCAACTGCTTGATTATTAATATTGGCATCACCCTGTTGAGTGGTAGCAGTTTGGTCTCCAGTCGTAATATTACCAACTGCTTGATTATTAATATTGGCATCACCCTGTTGAGTGGTAGCAGTTTGGTCTCCAGTCGTAATATTACCAACTGCTTGGTTATTAATATTACTATCACCAGTAGCACTATCAACAGTTTGGTCTCCAGTCTCAATATCTTCCCCTGCCTGAACATCAATACCTCCAGCATTTCCAGACTCAGAAAGAGATTGCAAATCTTCAGTAGTGACCGAGCCATCAGGAGCAATAATTTCAACTTGTCCAGCCGCTTCTCCCCCTTCAGTGCTAACATTTGCAGTTCTAATATCCCCTTGAGTGCTAAAAGTATTCAGAGTAATATTACCACTGGTGCCATTGGGAGCGCGGGTCTGAATAGTTCCGGTATTAATACTACCGCTATTACTTGCAATACTTACATCTCCACTACCTGCATTACCAAAAGATGCTACGTTATTAATATTGACAACACCACTAGCATTCAATTCAATCTGACCCCCAGTACCATCGTCAGCAGTAGAATAAGTAGCAATATGATTAATATTTAAGTCACCATTATTCACAGTTTCGATAGATATTCGATCGCCTGTACCGTTAATAGCAGTGGAAAAAATTACACCCGTGTTAATATTACCGTCATAGTTAGTAATACTAACAGCTCCACTACTTTCCCCCCCAAAAGAACTAATATTGCTAGTGGTAATATCTCCTTGACCCCGCTGAATAATTACAATATTGCCTCCAGTACCCTCTGGAGCGTAAGAACTCAGGTTAGCGCGTTCCTGTTCAAAGATAGTCGCCACATTTTCTGAAGATACATCAGCATCAGTAGGAATATTTGCCTCTTCACCTAAAAATCCAGCAGTGGTGTCAATATTTCCATTAATTGTTTCCAAAGTAATATTACCACCTCTTGCTCCCGCACCGCTAAAGCTTTCGATCAAACCAGTACTAATATCTCCTGTTGCACTGAGAGTAATATTTCCACCTTCCCCTGTTTGAGAACTAGAGACTAATTCGCCAATACTTGCATCTATTGCGCCATCTGCAGTAATAGATATATTTCCACCTTTACCACTACCTCCAGCAAATGATTCAATAGTTCCTACTTGGATATTGCCGTTCACTGTAATAGTCACATTTCCAGCATTTCCTGATTCGGAAAAAGAAGATAATTCACCACCTGTTGTATCAACATTTCCGCTTGTACTTTCGAGAGTAATATTGCCACCTAGACCACTACCTTTGGAACTAGAGTTAGTCTCACCTATTGTTAAATTGCCACTACTGGTAATAGTCACATCTCCAGCATTTCCTGATTCGGAAAAAGAAGATAATTCACCACTTGTTGTCTCAATATTTCCCCCAGTACTTTTAAGGGTAATTTTGCCGCCCTGACCGCTACCTTTGGAACGAGAGTCAATATCACTTGTTGTCAAATTGCCACTACTGGTAATACTCACACCTCCAGCATCTCCTAATTCTGAAAAAGAAAATAATCTACCCTGACTGGAATCAAAATTTCCGGTGAGACTTTCGAGGGTAATTTTGCCACCTTGACCATCACCGTCTGAACGAGAGTCAATATCACCTGTAGTCAAATTGCCATTACTGGTAATAGTCACATCTCCAGCATTTCCTAATTCTGAAAAAGAAGATATGCCGCGATCGCCATTAGTTGTATCAATATTTCCATCTGTACTTTCGAGAGTAATATTACCACCCCGACCATTAACATCTGAACGGGAGTTAATATCACTTATTGTTAAATTGCCACGACTTTTAATAGTTACACTACCACCATTACCAGAAGTGGCAAAGCTATTTATTTCTTCTGTAGTAGTTACTGCACCTTCCATACTTTCAATGCGGATATTACCACTGCTGCGCTGATTTATTTCTGTTTCTGTTAGGGGTGTAATATCACCATTATCTTCAGGGTTACTTGCTTGGGGGTCGCCTGCGGTAGAAAGTATTTTAGCTGTAGTAATTTCACCCTTAGCTTCCAGAGTAATATTACCACCTAAACCTTCTCGAGAAAATGACTCTAACTTAGATCGATCATTAGTTCCTGCGGTAGTATCAATAGTTCCTCCTGCTTTCAGGGTAATATCTCCCCCATTACTACTACCACTCTCGTTTTGAGATGAATCTTCTGAATCTTCCAATTCATCTGTTCCTCGACCTGCAAAAGAAAGGATACTTCCTGTTGTAATATTGCCCTGACTGGTAAGACTCACTGTTCCCGCATCACCCCTACGGGAAGAAGATCTGACTTCAGCAGCACTGGTATCAATATTTCCGGCAAGACTTTTGAGAGTAATATTGCCACCTTGACCATTAGTTGAGCGGGAATCAATATTACCTGTAATCAAATTGCCATTACTTGTGATGGTAACATTTCCAGCATTTCCCTCCTCAGAATCAGCAAATATTCCTGCTACATCTTGGTCTGTTCCCAAGGTTTCAATACTACCACCTATACTTTCAATACTAATGTTTCCACCCTGACCTCCTTGTGTCTGGGAATCAATATTACCTGTATTAATATTGCCCTGACTTTTGATAGTTACACTTCCAGCATTTCCAGTTTCTGACAGAGAAGCTATGTTACCAAGACTGGTGTCAACATTTCCAGTTGTACTTTCTAGGTTAATATTTCCACCCTTACCATTCAGTGAAGTGGAGTCAATATTACCTGTGGTCAACTTCCCATTATTCTTGATGGTAATGTTTCCTGCATCTCCATTAATAGAAGCAGAAAATATTCCTGCTGTTTCTGTGCCAGTTCCAATAGTATCAATCGTACCACCTATACTTTCAATAGTTATATCTCCACCTTCACCACCACCTGTCCTTGATTCAATACTTTCAGTATTAATATCTCCAAAAGCTTTGATAGTAAGATCTCCAGCATTTCCTGCTTCGCCAACAGTATCTATTTCTGCTGTGATAGTTACTGCCCCTTCTTTACTTTCAATAGTAATATCACCACTGTTGCTACTATTTATTTCTGTCTGTATTTTTGTAGGGTTATTATCTACAGAGTTACCTACATCAGGGTCTCCAGCAGTGGAAAAAACTTCCCCCGTAGTAATATCGCCTTTGCTGGTAATGCTGATACTACCTCCACCCCCTAAACGAGAAAATGATTCGATAGTTCCTTTGCTAGTATCAATAAAACCTTCTGCTTTCAGGGTAATATCTCCCCCACTACCGTTTGTATTCTGAGTTTTATTTGAGTCAGTGTTATCTGTCTCGAATGGTGATAAATTTGCTAAGTCTCCCTCTATATCTAATGGATCGCCTGCGGAAGAAAAGATATCTGCTGTTTTGATGTCGCCATTACTGGTAATGCTGACATTTCCCCCATTTCCCCTAACGGAAAAAGATGCTAATTCTTCACTACTGGTATCAACATTACCACCTGTAGTTTTTAGAGTAATATTCCCACCATTACCACTACCATCTGAACGAGAGTCAATATAACCAGTTTTGATATTGCCCTGACTGGTGATGGAAACATTCCCACCATCTCCTTGAGAAGATGCCGAAAATATATTGCCCGCAGTCGTATTAGTTTCACCATCACTATTTATAGTAACATTGCCTCCCCTACCACTACCATTTGAACTAGAGTCAATATGACCAGTTTCGATATTACCCTGACTGGTGATAGAAACATTCCCACCATCTCCTTGAGAAGATGCCGAAAATATATTGCCCACAGTTGTATCAGTTTCACCACCACTATTTATAGTGACATTCCCTCCTCTATCATTACCCATGGTAGAAGCATTAATATCTCCTATTTGAATATTGCCATCAGCAGTGAGCGAAATATCGCCACCTGTAATTGATTCAGAATTTGACTTAAGTGTGGTTTGAGTAGTATCAATATTCCCAGTACTAGAAATAGTAATTGTTCCTGGTTGCCTGTCAGGAACTGATGTAACTACCTCTTCAATTGCAGTAAAATTCCCATCAATATTTAGTTCAATATTACCGCCACCTCTAGTAGAAATTCCTGTTAATTCTTCGCTAACTCCACCAATAGTTAAATTACTGATTGAATTAATAAATACTCCTTGTTCCCCTGTCAATACTTCTAAGTTATTTACATCTATTCGCAAAGGTGTTTCAGCTAAACCTATGCCACCAGAATTTTGAGTTCTAAATATTGCTCTATCGGCAGTAATTAAAGAGTTAGGAGAAACTTGTCTAATATTCCCCTGGTTAGCATTAATTGATAGTTGACCAGTAGTAGTTAAATTAGCTAAATTTATATCGCCATTTGTACCTGAATTTCCTAGTCTAATTGTAATATCGCCATTACCAGAATTTAATGTTGTACCTTCTCTTTGATTAATCGAACCTGCTCCTTGGTCGCGATTATTAATATCTGCACTATTGTCGTTACCAAATAGAGAAATATTGTTATTACCTTGAGATGTATCTATATCTGCATTGATATTTATATTTCGCCCAGCTTTTAATTCTACTGATTCTGAAGTTTCTATTCTTTCATTAACAGTTATATCATTATCAGCTTGAAGAGTTATTTTACCTTCTAATTCTTCTAAAGAAAGTGTGACGTTATCAGCTTCATTTTGTTCCGGTGACTCGTTGCTATTTTCTGACTCTCCTATAATTATATTTTTAGGGTCAAATAATATTGTTCCTGCTTCTCCAAATGCTGCCGTAACATTAACACTTCCATCAAATATTAATTCTTCTTTTCCAGAGATTTCAACAAATCCTCCATCCCCCAAAAAATCTCCGCCTTTAGCACTAATACTACCGGAAAAATTAGTCGTATTATCCGACCAAATTATGACTTTACCGCCTTCTCCATTATTAATAGCATCGGCAGAAATAATTGAGTTATTGTTAACAAAATTTTGCTGAGAATTGGGAACAATTCCATTACCTTGAAAGTCACCTCCGATTAATATTGTGCCCCCTCCATTTAAACCATTGGCATTAATGTTGGCATCGATAACTGCTACGCGATCGCCCAACACATTCACCTGTCCCCCAACACTTCCATTCGTCGAGGTATCTGATACATCAATATTTCCAGAGGCGATCGCTACTCCTGCTGTATCGGTCAATTCCAAATTACCCTGAGCATTTATAACCACAGATGAGGCATGATGTATGTCACCACCTGTCAATAATTCTGGTAATAATATCGGTGTAATTGACTGTCCTGATAAATTATTAGAAGTAGGTGATACATCTAAACTCAACAAATGGCCTAGTTGAGATATTCTCAATGTATCTCCACCATTAACTGCAGCGATGGTGATATTACCACCTGCGGTAGATAGTTCACCTGTGTTAATAACTGTGCCACCTGCTAAAGTTAAGTCTTTTCCAGGATTTAAACTTAAATTTCCTTCGTTAACTATTGCGCCTGGGTTTGAGACATTAAAATTGTAGCCACTGGGGTCGCCTACTAAGTTCGAGTAATCATTTGTTCCTATTGCCTGAAACCAGAAATTATTACTGTTGAAACCTATACCTGTGGCAGTAGTAACGCTGAAGGAAGCAGGAATATTGAGACTGGCATTTTGGCCGAACATGATTCCGGCAGGGTTCACTAAGAAAAGGTTGGAATTACCGCCTATAACTTGAATTAAGCCATTAATTCTAGAAGGGTCTCCACCTGTAATTCTGCCAAGAATATTACGGGTGTTTGGGGTGGAGATGAAGTTTGCTGTTTGACCGGAGTTGAGGTTAAATTTACCAAAGCTGTGAAAGAGGTTAGTGCCGTTATGAGTACCGCCTTGAATATTAAATTGGTTGCCATTTTGATTTACGGTAGTTCCTGTACCGTCATTTGCCGGAGTAATAGGTTGACTATAAGCAGGAAGAGCTACTGTTCCCAATAGAGACACGAAGCTCATCAGAGGACAAAGATGTAATGTGATTAGTTTCATGTTGTGGACTGAGAGTTAATGGTAAAACTCACAAATGTAATGATGATTAACTCCAGTATATCTTTTCTCAAATTGGTACACCTCACTAATAATGCGGAAGGGAGATTGGGAGAGTAGGACCCACCCCTCGCCCCTCCCAGGAGGGGAATGTGGGGAGATAGGGAGTGTGGGGAGAGGTTTATAGTCGCAACGCCAGAAAAATCGAATGGCGCACTCATTCGTTATTCACTTTTAGCCACCTCTGTGATTATTTAGGGCTTGCTGATTAACTATCAAAGCCCAGAAATGTAAAGGTTTCAGTATTATTGGGNAGTTCATTTCTATCTAAGCCCTAAATAGAGAATATTTGGCTTCACTCAATACTTGACACCAATCATTGTACTCCTCAATATTTTTCTCTGGCGACAATGAATTAGCCCTGCCTGATTAAGGGGGGTTAGGGGGGATCTAAAACTGTATCTCACCAATTTGAGAAACGCTATATACCAATTTAATGTGAAGTTGCACAGAATAAACTTAAGCAAGGCAATGTTTTTATAAGCTCTAGTTATATGCAGCTTCATCAAAATTTGGTATCAGATAATTTTAGTAGAGTAAGAGAATATTTGCCCACTCAATGTTTGCTTTCTTCTAATCTTCGTCTTGGAATTCAGTTGCTATTTTATCGAGTCTTTCATTAGTATCTTTAGTCATTTTTAGTAAACCGATACTGACAATTTGTGAAGCAAGTCCGCCTGCTGTTGTGGCTGTTCCTTCAGAAGTTTTTCCTGATAGTAAAAGTCCCGCACCTGTTACGCTGATAATGGCACTAATTACAGTTAAAGTTAGAGCAATATTAAAGCTTAATTTTGCTTGACGCAGGCGTTCTTTAATTACGAGTTGTTCCATTGTGGTAGGGGTAGGGTTTTGATTATTATTAAATGTAGTCATCTTTGAAATTCCTTTATTACTTTGTTGTCTCCTATATTGACATTTGATAATGAGACTAACAATGGGAAAAGGTAAGGAAATAATTGATGTATAAAATATGGTAAATTTATGCAGTTTCACAAAAATGTATGGAAAAGTATGGAAAAGTATGGATTTATGTGTTTTGGATAGTAAATAAATTTATATGATAGTTTTGGTAAAAAGTCTAGATTTCTAAACTATCCATGAACTTAAAAGTTGAATTTACTTGGGATATAGCAGAAAAACTTGCAGATAAAGCTGTATTTGAAAAGACAGGAAAATACCTCAGTGATGTTGAAAAAATAATTATTAAAGGTGCTTGGGATAATTATACTTACGAGAAAATGGCAAAATCTTGTAATTATGCTCCAAATACTTTGAGTAAGGATTATGGCAAAAAGTTATGGGATAAACTTTCAGAAGCATTAGGAGAGGAGGTGTCTAAGAAAAATTTTAGAGAGGCTTTGAAGCGGAAATGGGATGAACAAGAATTATCAACAATACAAAACAATTTTTCAGTTAATATTCCTATACCGAAAAAAGAAACAGAAGTAGAAAAGACTATTTATATAGAACGACAACCCATTAGCTCTATTAGAGTCGCACCAGAATATCTGGAAAAAGTTAAATCGGCTGTTAAGAGTAATAATTTTCCTAGTCAAAAAAATCTAGCTATTGAGTTAGGTATTGCTCTTTCAACTGTCTCTAATTTCCTTAATTGTAGACCTGTATATTTCTTACATTTTACCGAAATATGTGAGAAATTAGGTCTTGATTGGCAAGCGATAGCTCAAACACCAGAAAGGGAAAGAAAAATAGAAAATGCCATTTATATTGAACGACCACCTATTGAATCTATTTGTTATGAAACTTTATTACAACCAGGTTCTTTAATCAGAATTAAAGCTCCTAAACAAATGGGAAAAACTTTTCTCACTAATAGAATTTTAGAACAAGGGAAAAAACATAACTACCAAGCGGCATCTATTAACTTATTAGATGCTGATACTACTGATTTTCAAGATTTAGATAAATTTTTGCGCTGGTTTTGTCGTGGTTTAGGTCGTGAATTAAATGTGCCAAAAGAAATTTTAAATGAATCTTGGGATGAGGAAGATAGTAGTAAGGTTAATTGTAAGATTTATTTTGAAGAATGCTTATTGCCAAAAGTAACAGAAGCATTGGTTTTATGTATAGATAATATAGACTTGATTTTTCCACATCCAATTGCTGAGGATTTTTTGGGATTATTACGTTCTTGGCATGAGACAGCAAAACGAAAAAATCTCTGGAAAAAGTTACGCTTAGTAGTAGTTCATTCCACAGAAGTTTATATTACTTTAGATATTAATCAATCTCCTTTTAATGTGGGCGAACCTATTGAGTTACCAGAGTTTAATTTGGAGCAAGTAAGGAAACTTACTGAAAATTATCAATTAAATTGGCAGGCTGAAAAAGTGAAGCAGTTAACTGACGTTATGGGAGGGCATCCTTTTTTATTAGACCGGGCTTTGTCTTATTTAGCAATTCGTCAGAATTTAACCTTGTCGGAATTACTAGAAAAAGCACCAACTAATGAGGGAATTTATCGCAGTCATCTGCAAGAATTATTATCAATTTTAGAAACTAATCCCGAACTAAAAGCAGCTTTTCATAAAGTTGTTATGGCAACAGAATGTGTAAATTTAGAGTCCATGTTGACTTATAAATTGTATAGTTTAGGATTAGTAAAATTAGTGGGTAATAATGTTATTCCTAGATGTGAATTATATCGGCAATATTTTTATGAACGCTTATAATGATATAGGACTATCCATTGAGGGCGCGGAAATTAGTAAATCCTGTTCGGAGGATTTCCACAACGAAAACTCAATCATAAATTACTTTTGACTTTTGACTTCCGTGAAACGGTCTATCCATGAACACAAAACAAAACCAAAATTATCAATATCAAGTAGGAGGAAGTTTACCTGCTGATGCACCTAGTTATGTGAAACGAGAAGCAGATGAAAATCTTTATCATGCCCTCAAATTAGGAGCATTTTGTTATGTGTTGAACTGCCGACAAATGGGAAAGTCAAGTTTAATGTTACGTACTAAGGCCAGATTAGAAAAAGAAGGGTTTGCCTGTGCTGTAATTGACTTAACTGATGTGGGTAGTCAAGAAATTAATGTCAAGCAATGGTATCGGGGTATTATTCAAGAGTTGGTTAGCACTTTTGACTTGAGTATTAATCGGCGAACGTGGTTAAAAGAAAGAGAAGATTTATCCCCTGTACAACAATTTAGAGATTTTTTAAGAGAAGTTTTGCTGCGAGAAGTTGGGAAAAATACTGTCATTTTTGTTGATGAGATAGACAGTTTAATTAGTCTAGATTTTCCCACCGATGATTTTTTTGCTCTGATTCGAGCTTGCCATAATAAACGGGCAGAAAATCCAGAATATCAACGATTATCTTTTGCTTTATTTGGGGTGGCAACTCCTTCTAATTTAATAGCTGATAAAACTCGGACTCCTTTTAATATTGGTAGGGCGATAGAGTTAACAGGTTTTAGTTTCGCAGAAGCCAAAGATTTCCTAACTCCTGGCTTAAAAAATAGGGTAGAAAATGCAGAACAGGTATTAGCTGAAGTTTTAGAATGGACTGGTGGGCAACCTTTTTTAACTCAAAAGTTGTGTCAAATAATTGTTCAAAATAATAATAGTAGTACTCCCGATGTGGGAGAGTTAGTTCGGACTTATATTATTAATAATTGGGAATCTCACGATAACCCAGAACACTTACGGACAATTCGCGATCGCGTCTTGGTAAATGAAAAACGAGCAAGTCGGTTGTTGGGTTTGTATCAGCAGGTTTTAATCTCGTCTTATAAGGGAATAAGAGCAAATGACAGTTCTGAACAAATGGAACTCCGCCTCACAGGTTTGGTTGTCAAATGTCAAGGCAAGTTACAGGTCACTAATTATATCTATCAACAAGTATTTAATCTTCAGTGGGTAGAACAGGAGTTAGCCAAGTTACGACCTTACTCTGAGGCGTTTACTGCTTGGCAAAAGTCGGGATGTCAAGATGAGTCGCGACTGTTGGGAGGTAAAACTTTAGCTGATGCTTTAGTGTGGGCGGGGGATAAAAGTTTGAGTGTTCTCGACTATCGCTTTTTGGCTGCTTCTCAGGATTTGGAGAAACAGGCTATTGAAGGAGAAAAGTTGGAAATGCAGGTAAAGTTGGATGCTCAGTCGAAGGTAAATCAGATACTAGATGAGGCAAAGCGGAAAGTAGAAAAGTGGCTGTGGATAAGTTTTGGACTATTGGCACTATCCTTTATGACAGCAGCTTTTACTGGAGTGATTTTTTTGCGAGCAAGTCTCGAGGTTGCGGAAGTGGAAGCAGTGCGTAAAAGTATTACTTCTCAATTATTTTTTAATTCAAATCAGTATAGGGAAGCAATCCTGCAAGCTTTAAGAGCAGCAAAACAACTACCGAGTCCTAATATCATATTCCAACCCCAGGCTAATAACAGGAAGCAGATAAAAGGTGCTTTAAGGCAAGTCATAATATCTATCTATCCTCAAAGATACCGAGAGCGTAATCTTCTGAGGGGGCATGAGGATTCGGTCAATGGTGTAGCATTTAGTCCCGATGGAGAGACTATTGCTTCTGCAAGTGATGACTATACAGTGAAGTTGTGGAACCGTCAGGGGAAATTATTGCAGACTCTCACCGGCCATGAGAGTAGGGTCAATGGTGTAGCATTTAGTCCCGATGGAGAGACTATTGCTTCTAGCAGTGGTGACAAAACAGTGAAATTGTGGAACCGTCAAGGGAAATTATTGCAGACTCTCACTGGTCATCAGAGTTGGGTCAATGGTGTAGCATTTAGTCCTGATGGAGAGACTATTGCTTCTGCAAGTCGTGACAATACAGTGAAGTTGTGGAACCGTCAGGGGCAATTATTGCAGACTCTCACTGGTCATCAGAGTTGGGTCAATGGTGTAGCATTTAGTCCTGATGGAGAGACTATTGCTTCTGCAAGTCGTGACTATACAGTAAAATTGTGGAACCGTCAGGGGAAATTATTACATACTCTCAGTGACCATAAAGATTATGTCAATGGTGTAACATTTAGTCCTGATGGAGAGACTATTGCAACTGCAAGTACCGACAAGACAGTGAAATTGTGGAATCGTCAGGGGAAATTATTGCAGACTCTCACTGGTCATAAGCATGTGGTCAATGATATAGAATTTAGTCCTGATGGAGAGACTATAGCAACTGCAAGTCGTGACTATACAGTAAAATTGTGGAACCGTCAAGGGAAATTATTGCAAACTTTCACCAAGCATAAGGATTTCGTCTGGGATGTAGCCTTTAGCCCTGATGGAGAGATTATAGCAACTGTAAGTTATGAATATACAGTGAAATTGTGGAACCGTCAAGGGAAATTATTGCAGACTCTCACTGGTCATGAGAATTCGGTCTATGGTGTAACATTTAGTCCTGATGGAGAGACTATTGCTTCTGCAAGTCGTGACTATACAGTAAAATTGTGGAACCGTCAAGGGAAATTATTGCAGACTCTCACCGGCCATGAGAGTTCGGTCTATGGTGTAGCATTTAGTCCCGATGGAGAGACTATTGCTTCTGCCAGTGGTGACAAAACAGTGAAATTGTGGAACCGTCAGGGGAAATTATTGCAGACTCTCACCGGCCATGAGGATTGGGTCCGTGGTGTAGCATTTAGTCCTGATGGAGAGACTATTGCTTCTGCTGGTTATGATAAAACAGTGAAATTGTGGAATCGTCAGGGGAAATTACTGCATACTCTCATCGGTCATGAGGATTGGGTCAATGATGTAGCATTCAGTCCTGATGGAGAGACTATAGCTACTGCAAGTGCTGACAAAACAGTAAAGTTATGGAACCAGAAAGGACAATTATTGAGGACTCTGGAGGATCATCAGAGTTGGGTCCATGGTGTAGCATTTAGTCCTGATGGAGAGACTATTGCTTCCGCTGGTTATGATAAAACAGTAAAATTGTGGAATGGTTGGAAGTTTAGCTTCCATGAGTGGGCTTGCAACTGGATGCGCGACTACCTAGAAAATAACCCTGATGTGAGTGAAAGCGATAAACATTTATGTGATGGTGTTGGCGACGGGAAGTCAGAAGTCAAAAGTAAGTAAGGACAGGTTTAACTAAAATTCTTGAAAAATTGGTCATTTATTCCTCAAAACCACCCCTACCAGCTTTTTAATTCTGAGATTGACTTAACCAATTCATCAAATCATCCATAGAAGTAAAATTGAACTGAGCATCCACAAGTTCATCCAACTCAGAAATAGATAAACTCCAAATTTTAGCTTCCATTTCTTCAGAAATAATTCCCAAATTACGAGTTAGAAAACGGATAATTATTTTAGCTATTCCCTGCTTTAAACCCCGTTCAAAACCTCTTTGGAAACCCCGCTCAAAACCTCTTTGGAAACCTCGTTCAAAACCTGTCTGGAAAATATCCTGATAAATTACAGATTCTTGCATTTGTTACCCTTCTATTCAAATAAAAAAGGAATTTGAATCAGAACATTAAACTCTCCAGTCATCAAATTCCTCAAAATCCAGATTGACAAAACTACTAATTAATTCTCAGATTCATTTAACCAATTAACCAAATCATCCATAGAAGTAAAATTCAATTGGGCGATCGCTAACTCATTCAACTGAGAAATAGATAAACTCCGAATTTTAGCTTCTATTTCCTCATAAATATCTCCGAATCTGTGAGTTATTAATGTGATAATAATTTCAGCTTCTCCCTGTTGTTTACCTCGGTTTAAACCTGTTTACAAACCACGTTGTTCGCCACGTTGTTCACCAATTTTTTCTCCTTTGTGAAGAATATCCTGATATATTACAGACTCTTTCATTATCTCCTCCCTCAAAAGTTGACGAATTAAATTTTTATCAAACCTTAAACCCCTAGTATTTCCGCAGCAGCAGAAATATTTTTTTGTTGATTTGACTCTTCTATTCTACCAATTCTTTCTGCTACCTGTGACAATAAAGCTGTCGGACTTTCACTACGAGTTAAAGTTGCTAATGGTAATAAAGCATTATCAGCCAAAAAAGGTGCCGACTCCTCCTCCCAAAGTCGAATTACTCGATAAGAATGCCGAGTATTTTGCCTTTAAAATTTATTTTGAAAAGCCAATTCTGAATCAATCTCTTTTAACAAGATAACCACTTGCTCAATATCACACCAATATTTCCCATAAAGCAACGTCCAATATTTGAGCATTCTATAGGGAATTGGTGGATCAGAAAAACTGCTATTAAAGCCATTCATTCTGACTCCTGACTCCTATTATTTAATGCCATATTTATTCATAAAATCTAAGAGAATTTTTTGATGAAATTCACCAAGCGATCGCTCCATTCCAGCATTCTCAGAATAAGCTTTACCTGCCTTAATTTCTGCTGGAGTTAATAACCCCATATCCCAACCTTCTCCCAAAACCAAATCTTTTAATTCCACAGTTAAAGGAGCATGAAATACATGACGAACAACTTTAACATCAGAGTAAACACCAAATTCCGAAACTGTCTCAGGAATATAACTTATTTCTTCTGCTAATTCTCGTTTCAGAGCCACTTCTGCTGTTTCTCCAGGTTCGATATGACCTCCAAAAAAAGCCCAAACACCAGGATAAAAAATAGTCGGAATATTATCCCGGAGTTGCATCAGAAATTTTCCTTCTCGGTAAAGAATAGCGATCGCTACATGAGGTAAATTATTGTTGTTCATTTTCTTCTTGATTTTGATTTTCAACTTCTACTCGTTCTATTTCTTCTACATAGAAATCTCCCACATCCTGGTTACCTAATTCAGGAACCACAATACTTTGATAACTTATTCTCCCTTTAATTGTTATTTCCGTTCCCACCTCTGGTAATTCTGCTTTAGTAAATATCCAAATACTGCCAGTATCATCTGTTAATTCATAAGCACCAGTTTCTAAGAAAGGAGCTTTACTTTCTACAGTTCCTTTCAAATATACTTGGCGATCGATTTTACCCTTTGTTTGAATTTTGCTAATTCGACTCACATTTAGACTTAATTTAATCGCTGTTTCTGTAATTTTTCCGCAACTAATTAAACTTGTTACTAACAGCAGAATTAGAATAGTTTTGAATTTATTAAAAAATGGATTTAAGCAGAAATAACGAATAAACAGAAAGCTAAATGGAAACTTCTGCAATATTCTTAATAAATTCATTCTCAATATATTTTTATCAAAATAATTGGGTCTAAAACCCCGCCTTTTAAGGCGAAATCTTTTTGGAAGGGGGCTCAAATTCCCGTTACAAAAATAACTTCTAACTGCTGACTTCTGACTTCTGACTTCCTTAATGGCTTCCCTGGTTCTCATCAAAACTTTTTTTCCTTATTTCAACTATTGTTTTATAATTATTACTAAAAAAAATAAAATTTATTTCCATCACTTTCATCATACTTAAAATTTAGAGTTATAGCAGAAGAAAGAAGGAAGAAGTAAGAATAAGAAATCTGGCGTTGTCTGAGTTTTCAGCTTTAGTTCTATCCTAACCTTTGCTTTGACTGCTATAATTTTTTTTAATATCGCCGAAAAATTAAGCTTTAAAGCCTCTACCCATCAAAGATAAAAAAGAAAAAAACATCTTTTTTGAAGGAGAAGTAATTTCAGTTATCAGTGATCAGTTATCAGTTAGCCTCCTCCGGAGGAACTGCGCCCTTCAGCAATAAAGAGGCTTGATATAAGGAATAGTCTCTTTTTTTTATCCCTTTAAAAAGAGAGGCGCATACCCACAAATTTTCGGTAATTGTTAATTATTAATTGTTGAATTCTTTCATCCTGACTAAAGAAATAAGGTATCAAACCTGTCCTTTCAAGAAGATAAAAAAAGAAAATTCAGTATTTCAAGCCTCAAGCTTAAACCTGAGATACTGATAACTGTTAAATTTTAACTGAAATTACCCTAGATTCCACTAAAATATTAGTCTTCAAATAAAAATACTTTATAGTTCCATAATACCAATAAAATATTTAACTCTATATTGAATTTTTTAGCGCCCAAAATTCAACAATATTTTTATTTACTTAAAACATCACAAAATCTACTTTTAGATACTAATAACCATACTATTATTTTTATGTTGACAAGAAAATATACTTTAAAAATCAAAAATAAAAATAAAGAAATCTATTCCGATACAGAAATTTAAAAGCAAAGCTCAAACAAGAAATAAAAATGGTAAAAAAATTAGACGGTAAAGCACTGGCCAAAAAAATCAAAGCAGAACTCCAACAAAAAGTTCAGACCTTGCAAAGCAAAATTGGTCGTCCTCCAGGGTTAGCAGTATTAATGGTAGGAGACAACCCCGCCAGTGCAGTATATGTCCGCAACAAAGAAAAAGCCTGTAGTCAAGTAGGGATATCCTCCTTTGGCAAACATTTTCCGGCCCAAACATCTCAAGCTGAATTAACACAAGTTATTCAACAATTAAACCAAAATCCAGAAGTAGACGGTATTCTCGTCCAACTACCTCTACCAGAACACTTAGACTCTACCTCTTTACTCTACCAAACAGACCCCAGTAAAGACGTAGATGGACTTCATCCCATGAATTTAGGTCAACTGCTTCGAGGTGAAAAAGGTTTACGCAGTTGTACTCCTGCGGGAGTGATGCGCTTGTTGCAAGAATACAAAATAGAATTACAGGGAAAACAAGCAGTGATATTAGGACGTAGTATTTTAGTCGGCAAACCAATGGCATTAATGTTATTAGAAGCTAATAGTACAGTAACTATTGCCCATTCTCGGTCTCAGAATTTGGAGGCCATAACCAGAAATGCAGATATTCTGATAGCAGCAGTTGGTAGGCCAGAAATGATTACGGCGGAGATGGTCAAACCAGGAGCAACAGTAATAGATGTAGGAATTAATCGAGTCACAGATGAGGCAGGTAATAGTCGGTTAGTAGGAGATGTTCAATTTGACTCCGTAGCGGAGGTAGCAGAATTTATTACTCCCGTGCCTGGTGGAGTAGGCCCGATGACTGTAGCAATATTATTACAAAATACAGTAGAACGCTGGAGTAGTTTACTCGAGTAGGGGAGTAAGGGAGTGGGGGAGTAGAGGAGTGGGGAGTAGAGGAGTAGAGGAGTAGAGGAGCAGGGGAGTAGTAAACATAAGAATAATATACATTCACTGGCGAATAATCGCTCTTAACGCTATTGAATCCTGCTATTTATAGCATTCACCACTATAGTTAGGACATCGGGTAATTAGGGTTTGCTGAAAAAGTCTTATGGGTGAGGGGAGGAGACAACCCACCCCTCGCCCCTCCCCCGACCGTGGAGGGGAAGACAGGAGACAACCCACCCCTCGCCCCTCCCCCGACCGTGGAGGGGAGAAATGGGAATGAGCGAGGAGGTAGGAGCTAAGTTTTGTCCCTTAATTTTTCTGCCCAACTCTTGCACAAAATGCTAGTTTTTTGAGCTTTCTTGAGCGAAAACAGGCGCACTTTTTTCAAGCAAAAACAGCTAAAACCTTTATATATCAATGCTTTTATCTTTGAACGGTAAGCCCTAATTATCAAACACCAACCAGGCAGTTACTATAGAATTTGTCATATAGTTGGGAGAGTAGGGGAGTGTGGATAGAACTATCAACATATACTGTATAACCGGATTCTGTATAACACCCACCTACTGGAGTGGTACACCTAAAACTTTGCAATAGATTTTTGTTTCTAGGTATCTTTATCCCCCCATCTTCCCATCTCCCCATCTTAGCTGTGTCAGTCTACTACTACCTAAAACCTTCTTCAAATAAATTTTCAGGATTTCCACCAATAAAGTGTATAATCTATGGTGCTAATGCCAAATAGTGGCCATAATATTAATCCCATGCTCCCTCAATTTCAAATAGATACAACTTTTGACTTATCTACCTATCTAGCAAAGCGAAAAGCTCTGGTTGAAAAAGCTCTGGACAATTCTATTACCGTAGTCTATCCAGACAAAATTTATGAGGCAATGCGCTATTCCCTATTAGCAGGTGGTAAGCGGTTACGTCCAATTCTTTGTTTGGCTAGTTGTGAGTTATCAGGCGGAAATATAGAGATGGCAATGCCCACTGCCTGTGCATTAGAAATGATCCATACTATGTCATTGATCCACGATGACTTACCCGCAATGGATAACGACGACTATCGCCGAGGTAAATTAACAAATCATAAAGTTTATGGTGAGGATATTGCTATTCTGGCAGGGGATGGTCTGTTAAGTTACGCTTTTGAGTTTGTAGCTACTCAAACTAAGAACGTCCTACCCCAGCAAGTGCTACAAGTAATAGCTCGTCTCGGAAAAGCTGTGGGAGCAGCAGGGTTAGTCGGAGGCCAAGTAGTAGATTTGGCTTCAGAGGGACTTTCAGAGGTATCTGAAGAAACACTACATTTTATCCACACTCACAAAACAGGTGCTCTTTTAGAAGCTTGCGTAGTCTGTGGAGCAATACTTGCCAATGCTTCCCAAGCTAATCTACAAAGACTTTCCCGTTATGCTCAAAATATTGGTCTAGCTTTTCAAATAGTTGATGATATTCTCGATATTACTGCCACTACAGAAGAGCTAGGGAAAACCGCCAGAAAGGATATAGAAGCTCAAAAAGCTACCTATCCTGCTATTTGGGGATTAGAAGAATCTAGGTGTCAAGCTCAAAGACTAATTGAGAATGCCAAGGCAGAGTTAGAAGTTTTTGGAGAAAAGGCCATGCCATTAATAGCCTTAGCAGATTTTATTGTCAGTCGCAGTAACTAGGAGTACAATATGCAAAATATTGGCGAAATCATGGATAACCATGTTCTATGGGTTGCTCTCCTAGCTTGTGGAATAGCCCAAGTCGTCAAGGTAGTGGTGGAGTTAGTTCAAAATGGTAAGATTAATTTACAGGCTTTAGTCACAGCAGGAGGAATGCCCAGCTCTCATTCTGCATTTGTAGCTGCACTGGCAGTAGGAGTGGGTCAAGCCAAAGGTTGGGGGAGTCCAGAGTTTGCACTGGCTTTAGTTTTTGCCATCATAGTCATGTATGATGCAGCAGGAGTTCGTCAAGCCGCCGGACTACAAGCACGAATTCTCAATCAAATTATCGATGAATTTTTCCAAGAAGACCACCATCTCAGTCAAGACCGTCTCAAAGAGTTATTAGGCCATACTCCCGTACAGGTAATAGCAGGTTTTGTTCTAGGAGTAGCTGTATCTTGGATTGCTAGTTTTAGTTATTGATTGATTTAATTCTAGGACTAATTAATGTTACCCGACTACTATCCACAACAAAAGCTAAAAATCCGCGATCGCTTAAGTTGAACAAACTGTTTGTAGCAGCTCTCCTATTCTTAGTATATGTAACCAATAAGAAAGGTTTTTGTCCATAGGCAACTAAACCTACATTACGCCCTAAACTTCTTTCTAACTGTAGAGCAATTTCTGGTTGATTATTATAATCGACTAAAACTGCAAAACCCGTACCCAGGGGTTGAGGATTAAATCCTATTTCTGGAGGCGCTGGCAATGAAGTATCTGATAGAGTTGTTTCTTCACTAGGTCTCACCACATAAGCAGACAACCCTACAATGTCCTGAATATAACGCGCCCAATCACTAGCCACATCTTTGTCATCAAAACCTCGGATACTACTAACAGTCTGGTCGATGTAGCGACAGACTTCGATGATAATATCTGGCGGTAAACTCCGTCTAACTATATCTTGAGCTGCTGATGTCTCTGTAATTATTACCAGTAAGTATTCGTCATTAGCAGGGGGTTGACAAGTTTCTACACCAAAAGCATAGTTAGCATCAATTGTCAAGGATGACAAAAATAAAAAAGCTGAGGCCATAAAAGTTTTCAAGCCCCCCAAGCAGAATTTATTGAGTTGCATTTGAGTCTGATTCATGGCCAAAAACAAATTAGGGAGTAGGGAATAGTAAAGACGTTGGATGCAATGTCCCTACAGAGGAGGGAATAATTTGATATATTCTCAAGATAGATGAAGATCATTTTTATATAATCCGGTTATATCGTATGTGTTGATCATTCTATAATTACTTCAATATTCAACCTCCCCGACTCCCCGACTCCCCGACTCCCCGACTCCCCGACTCCCCGACTCCCCGACTCCTAACTCTCTCTTCAAGAATCTTTCACAGAAGCATCCTCAACAGAAGCTAAAGGTTCTGGGATAGAATCTGAAGGTGCTTGAAATTCACCTGTAATTACAGATTCCAAACGTAACTTTAACCAAGTAATAAATTTAGGGTTAGTAGAAATAATCGCTGCAGCAGGTTGAGGACATTTAGCCTTAATATTAGCCATTTCTGGAGCTTCTAAAAAAACAGGTTGAGGAACCAACCAAAAATCTATTTCTTTTTCCTTTTCGTGATAATCTCTGGTGCGTTCTCTAAAAACCTCTTCCAGGGGTTCTTCCTCTAGTAAAAATTTTTTACTAGCTAAAACATAATAATAGGTTTGCATTTCAATCAATAAACAAAAATTAGTAATTACCGAATAATTAATAATTAAATAATTAAACAATTCAGCTTACTCTGCCTCCCCTTTCAAGGGGGAAAAAATAAACTTTTTCCTTATTGGTCAATCTTCTGACTTTTAAGGAGAGGTAATTATCCATTATCCATTATCCATTATCCATTATCCATTATCCATTATCCATTAATGAAAACCATTAATGGCTTGTTTCATCTCGCGGACAGCTCGCTCCATACCCACAAGTACCGCCCTAGAAATTATTGTATGACCAATGTTGAGTTCTTCCATACCTTCTAGACAAGCAACTGGATAAACATTCCCATAAGTGAGGCCATGTCCAGCATTAACTCGGAGTCCAGCAGCGATCGCTATTTTGCAGCCATCTGCCAAAATCGTCAATTCTTGATGGCGAGTGGCCTCATCAGTAGCTTCTGCATAACATCCTGTGTGGAGTTCTATAAACTTAGCCTGAATTTCTGCGGAAGCTTCAATCTGGGCTTTTTCTGCATCAATAAACATACTGACAGGAATATTTGCTCCTTGCAACTGAGCTACTACCTCTCTCATACGAGGGATATTACTAGCAACATCCAAACCACCTTCAGTTGTTACTTCTTCGCGACGTTCTGGTACAAGAGTAATATAATCAGGCTTAATATCCAGAGCGATCGCCACCATTTCTGTAGTAGGTGCCATCTCCAAATTCAAATGAGTCCGCACCGTTTGTCGCAGAATATGGACATCTCGTTCATGAATATGGCGACGGTCTTCCCGCAGATGAACAGTAATACCATCAGCACCAGAAAGTTCAGCTAAAATTGCTGCTGCTACTGGATCTGGTTCTACAGTTCGTCGCGCTTGTCTAATTGTGGCAACGTGGTCAATGTTGACACCTAGAGTGGGCAATTTTTGATTCTCCTGATTATGTAAGTCAATTTGCCATATTAGTTTAGTTGGAAATGTTCACTTGAGCAACTGTTTCTCAGGAATCTTGCTGTCCAGGCACTTAAAAATTTTACATAGGTAAGTCAATTCATTACCTCCGGCAATAGGGATGCGAGAAGATACAGATTTTTTTTTCTCTTGGTTGATTGGATATGGCGAGGAAACCTCGCCATCCCACCCTACGGGAAGCTACGCTAACGACCGCTTTTTATCCTTTTCAAAGAGGAGGCTTAAGACCTTATTTTTTTGGTCAAACTAATATATAAATAAAATAATTGTGATGAGGCTTAAATTTTTCTCCCACTTCACACCTATATCTTAGTTTTATATTGATTTATGCCTACTTATTAGAATCCCTGTAAATTTAATTCACAGAGCAGTCAATGATTAGTCTTTAAATCAACTATAGACTAAAAAATGTGATTGCTGTTTGCATATCAGTTAATTTATGGCTAGCTAAATCAATTTAAGCATTGATGAAAATTTAGATTTTTTATGACTATATAAATAAAGATTCAAAAACTGTAAATTGAAAGCTTATATTCTATAGAAACTAATATATTAGTTTGGAATCAATGTATTAGTTATAAACTCAATAATTTGGTACTTAATTAAAATTGCAAACAGCTATAACTAACATAAAATATGACTGTTTAGTTGTAAATTGGAGCTGTAGCATGGAAATATTACAAAATAGTCTAAACTTAGTCAAAAAATGGGAAGGACTTTTTCTGAATGCTGATCTAGACCCAGTAGGAATACCAACCATTGGGTATGGAACCATTCGTTACCCCAATGGAAAAAAAGTTCAGCTAGGAGAAAGAATTACAGAAAGAAATGCAGAATTCTATTTAAAGTATGAATGCGACAAAGCAGCAGAAGTAGTTTTGAGGCTGGTTCAAGTTCCTCTGAATCAAAATCAGTTTGATGCTCTTGTATGCTTCTGTTATAACGTTGGAACTGGTGCTTTTGAAAGTAGTACCATGTTAAGAAAGCTCAACTAAGGAGACTATCAAGGAGCAGCAAATAAATTTCCACGTTGGGTAAATGGAGCAGTAAATGGTACGTTAACGATATTATCTGGGCTGATGGGAGAGATAATTATTATGGTAATATTTTTCAGAGTGGTATAGGTCCAGTAACTGTTCCGTTAGATTATTTAGAACCTGGTACTACAGAAAGAAGTGCAATCGAAATTCATATTGACTGGAATCGCAATTATGGCTCGCCTGGCACTGTGGGTTGTATCGCGACCTACAATATAGATGACTATAAAAGTTTCATTACTTGGCTCAGGGACACAGACCCTCGCGGTCTTTATGTTGACTGAAAATTAGGGACTTGCCCTAAACCTTAGATTAAATAAGCAATCAGCAATCAGCACTCAGCACTCAGCAGTAAATGTTTAGAAGGAGATTTCAACCCTTCCTCAACCTTCCGGTTTATAGAAACCGGGGATTTAAACCCAGAGCTGCTAAAAACGGAAATGCTAATAGCTAATAGCTAGTTAATTTTCCTTTTCTCAATTTTCTGTATTTTCAACAGGCATCATCTACCTACACTGTTAGCGTAGTTATTTCTACGGAGAACAACTAATCTATGAGTGTAGGTTGTTCAATTTAGTAAAGAATAAATATGGCTTATAGAATCAACCGTCGTGCCTATGCTGAAACTTATGGGCCAACAATAGGCGATCGCGTCCGTTTAGCTGACACAGAATTATTCATAGAAGTCGAGCAAGACTATACCACCTACGGCGATGAAGTAAAATTTGGTGGAGGCAAAGTCATCCGTGACGGTATGGGGCAATCTCCCATTGCCAATGCTGACGGCGCAGTGGATCTAGTTATTACCAACGCTCTCATTCTCGACTGGTGGGGTATTGTCAAAGCAGACATCGGCATCAAAGATGGTAAAATCTGCAAAATTGGTAAAGCAGGCAACCCCTACATCCAAGATAATGTAGATATTATCATCGGTCCGGGAACTGAAGCTGTAGCGGGTGAAGGCATGATTTTAACAGCAGGTGGCATTGATGCTCACATTCATTTTATTTGTCCTCAACAAATCGAAACAGCGATCGCTTCTGGTATCACAACTATATTAGGTGGAGGAACAGGTCCTGCCACAGGTACTAATGCGACTACCTGTACTCCCGGTCCTTGGAATATTCACCGAATGTTGCAAGCTGCTGAAGCTTTCCCGGTAAATTTAGGTTTCATGGGCAAAGGTAACAGCAGTCAACCCCAAGCTCTAGTCGAACAAGTATTAGCAGGGGCGATGGGATTAAAATTACATGAAGATTGGGGAACTACCCCGGCGGCGATCGACACCTGCTTAAATGTTGCGGACGAGTACGATGTGCAAGTTGCTATCCACACCGATACTCTCAATGAAGCAGGGTTTGTAGAAACCACCATAAAGGCTTTTAAAAACCGGACAATTCATACTTATCACACTGAAGGTGCGGGAGGCGGTCACGCTCCAGATATTATCAAAGTCTGCGGTCAAGCAAATGTTTTACCTTCTTCTACTAACCCCACTCGTCCTTATACTCTCAATACTTTGGAAGAACATTTGGATATGTTGATGGTGTGTCATCATCTAGACCGAAATATTCCAGAGGATGTGGCTTTTGCAGAGTCTCGCATTCGTCGAGAAACTATTGCTGCTGAGGATATACTGCACGATCTGGGAGCGTTTAGTATGATTGCTTCTGATTCTCAGGCCATGGGACGTGTGGGAGAGGTTATTATTAGAACTTGGCAAACAGCTCACAAAATGAAAATTCAGCGCGGACCTTTGAATGGAGAGTCTGGGGAAAATGATAATTTGCGTGCTAAACGTTATGTGGCAAAATACACGATTAATCCGGCGATCGCTCATGGTATTGCTGAGTATGTGGGTTCGGTGGAAGTGGGAAAGTTGGCAGATTTATGTTTGTGGCGACCTGCTATGTTTGGGGTGAAACCGGAAATTGTGATTAAGGGAGGAGCTATTGCTTATGCTCAGATGGGAGATGCGAATGCAAGTATTCCTACTCCACAACCTGTGGTTATGCAGCCAATGTTTGGTAGTTTTGGGGGAGCGATCGCTGCTACTTCTTTGACTTTTGTTTCTCAAGCTGCTCTGGAAACTGATATTGTGGCTCAACTACAGTTGAAAAAGTCAGCAGTTGCAGTGGTAAATACTCGGCAAATTAGCAAACAAGAGATGAAATTAAATGATGCTTTGCCAGAAATAGAAGTTGACCCGGAAACTTATGAAGTTAGAGCTGATGGGGAGTTGTTGACTTGTGAACCTGCAACAGTTTTACCCATGGCACAGCGATATTTTCTGTTTTAGGAGGTTCGCTCAAAAAGGCTGTTATATCAAATCCGGTTGAATACTTATTATCAGGACTTATATCATGTCCGGATAATTAGTGATAAAAAAACTTTCTCTTTTTCTTCCTCTTCCTCTTCCTTCTTCTTTGTTCCCTCCTAACTCCTGTACGTCGCCAATCCGACAGCTCCCCTACCTGACTCCTGACTCCTGAGGACTCCGTCATTTATTTATAAGTATTCAACCGGACATAATATTACGCAAAGACACTATATATAGCGTATGCTAAATGATCGCGATCGCTTACAAGATTATAGCGATCGCCCAGCTTTGCTGATTCTATTCCTATTCATAAAAACTTAAACGACTATCATTTTAATTGTAGTATATTTTATTTGAGTTCAGATACTAGATATTTAGGCGTTGCTGAAGTGCGTGTATGATATTAATCCTAATTACTTAGGAGTCAACCCACCCGCACGCCCCTCCCAGGAGGGGAAGTCAGTCAGACCGAGTCAGAAGGGAAGAAAGAATAAGAAACCCCCAGTAGAAGGGGCTTTGTTGCACAAAGAGAGCTTAGAGGGTAAAAATAACAGTGCGTGGCACAACAAACCTATATCAACGTAGACATGAGTAAGTCCCAATCTAAGTCTAAGTCTAGGTCCAAGTCTAAGTACCGAGTCAGTAACTGGTCTGAGTATGATGCTTCCTTAAAGCAAAGAGGGAGTCTGACATTTTGGCTCACTGACGAGGTAATAGAGCAGTGGGTCAACCACAAGAAGACCGGACGTAGGGGAGCATCGAAAACCTATAGTGATGTGGCTATTGAATTAATGGTGGCTCTCAGCAGCTTATTTGGATTAGCAGGACGACAGACAGAGGGATTTGTGGAATCTATATTTGACTTGATGGGACTAGATTTACCAGTACCAGACCATAACACTGTATGCCGTAGGGTCAGAAAACTAAATATTGCAATACCAGTACATCTAGGTGTGAATGAGGCGACCGGAGAGATTGTCACAGCAGTTGTCACAACCAATGATGTGAGTGAGACCAAGTATTTTCTGACCTATTAGATGGAGTAGAAGGTGAAATAGCCCAAGTTTCAGGTGATGGGGCTGATGACAAATACAAGTGCTATGAGACAGCTCACCAACGAGGGATAAAAACGACCATTCCACCGCGTAAAAATGCTGTGATTAGGCAGCATGGCAACTGTAAAGCCCTACCTGCTCCCAGAGATGAGAACCTCAGACGAATTCGTAAAATAGGACGCCAGAAATGGAAGCATGAAAGTGGATACCATAGACGCTCTCTATCTGTTTGCGTTTGCGTAGCATCCCGTAGGAAAGCATTCCGTAGGAAAACCACTATGTTTAGGCTCAAAGTTTTATTTTGTGGGAAGTTACGAAGACGATCATTTGATAATCAAGCAGTGGAGTTATTCATTCAATGCGCTAGCCAGCAACCGCATGATACAGAATGGTAAACCCGAAAGTTATCAAGTACACATCTAGAACTGCATCTCCCCAGGGAGTTATCTGCGATCGCAACATTCATGCAACAAAGCCGTCACTAAGCGTAAAGTGGCTGGTGCTTCTCGCTTTTGGCCTGGGTTTCGTCGTTCGGCAACATTGTTGAGCGTCATACAGTCTTGTCGCGCTCAGGGTCGCTCTGTTCTTGATTTATTGAGGCGATCACTTTCTTTGGCAATGCGATCGCGTTCTCACGAATTATCTCTCATTCCTATCTCTGAGTAATTGGGATAATTTTGTCAACCCCTACACCTGAATGCTTACCACTAACCTATCTATTTTTTGGAATTATAATGAGAGGATAAAAAAAATAATACTTTATATAATCTATACATATTAATTTTTTAAAGATGAGTAAAACTCGTTGTAATCACAGAGAAAATATAAAAAACTAGAGTTTTATGAAGATTCAGTAAAGATTTTAAATGTGGGGTTGCTTTTGCTAATGAAACATATGAAACATATTAAGAATTTATTAACAGGGGTGACCTTCTTAAAAGTTTAATTGTATTATAAGCAGCGGAGAACTGAGAAAAACTTTATAAATCTCTCAGAGAATTCTCAGATAGTCTCATTAGACTGATGACGAGATAATTGATTAGATTGTGAATTAATTCTGCCATGACCAACTTATTCAAAAATAGTAAAGCATTATTAACACTTGTAAGCGTTAGTTCTGTTATCACTACAGCATCTGTTGCGCAAGCATTAACCTTAAAAGTAGAAGTAGAAAATCTCGGTCTCGATGGTGGTGTGGCCTTGACCCCTGTTTGGGTGGGATTTCATGACGGTAGCTTTGATAGTTATAACGGGGGACTTCCCTCCGAGAAAGGGTTAGAGAGAATTGCTGAGGATGGCAATACTATGCCCATCTCCATAGACTTTCTCGCCAATAAAACCTATGTTCAAGGTGGTATGAGTGGAGTGTTCGACTCAACTCAAGTGGGAACCCGTGTTGATGGTGCCATTGGTGGTGGTCCTATCACCGCAGAAACTATGGCTATGAGTACATTTGACGTAACCCCCGATGAATCTAATCGATGGTTCTCTTATGTATCGATGGTTCTTCCTTCTAATGATTATTATGTTGCCAATGGTAATCCCTTTGCTTGGGATTTAATGGATTTATTTACAGGAAATCAAAGCCAAATTTCCTTTAACATTGGACTCCCCGGAACCGTTAATGATGCTGGAACAGAAGTCAATAATTTTTCTACTTCTGCCGGTAACGGTTTGTTTCCAGAATTACCTGCCGGACAAGGCGGACAAAATCAGGGGGCTGATGAAAATGGAGTTAATGCCAATGTTGCCGATCCTTATGCTAATTTCCTCAATAGACCAACTAATTTTGATACGGCTTTTGCTGACCTCGATTTCAATGATACAACTCTTTATCCCAATGGGATTGCTAGTATCACCATTAGTGTGGAGTCTCAATCCGTTCCCGAATCATCTACCACTGTGGGCTTAATGGCCATGGTCGGATTATTCGTCTTTGGTGGTTTACGTCGTCGCAATCATCACTTTAACTAATTTTTCTCGACACATAACATATCTTTATGGTATCCACTCAATATGATGGGGTAGGCAATTATGATAGCTGCTAAGACCAACCAAGAGAATTAACAGAAGAGCGATCATAAATAATAGTTGCCAGAGAGGGAATATTCCCTCTCCTCAAAATGCGATCGCGTACATATTCAAAAAAGCTCAATCCCAGTTTACGAGTCGTAGTAACAAGGGACATAAAAGTATCCCAAGCTCTCGTCCCTTCAATCGTCTGAGTTCCATAACTGATATTGCGTCTCCTCACCATAGTCGGCAAAAACGACAATTCCACCGCGAAAAAATGCGGTGATTTGGCAACATGGCAACTGTAAAGGGACTCCCCATCCCAGAGATGAAAACTTGAGGTGCATTCGCATCTGTGGCCGCAAGAAATGGAAGCGTGAAAGTGGCTACCATCGACGTTCCCTATCTGTTTGCGTTTGCGTAGCATCCCGTAGGGAAGCATTCCGTAGGAAAACTACTATGTTTAGGCTCAAAGTGATATTTGGAGGACAATTGCGACGACGAAAATTTGATAGTCAGGCAGTAGAGTTATTCATACAATGTGCCATGCCCAAGCGTATGATTCAAACTGGCAAACCCAAAAGCTACAAAGTTGAGAGCTAGTTAACTTCCACTAAGGGAGTTTCTACGAACGCTACTTTCATGCAACAAAGCCATTTTTTTCTGCAAATTTTTTGGCTTCCGAAGTCAGAGAATTTTTGCTAAATAGTTGAGGGATAATTAATCCAGAATTAGCTTGATATTCTGCAAATTCTGGATAGCGAGATAGAGACTTATCTTTTTTCAGCATATTGGGAATAAATACTCCAGCAAAAAATACTCCTAGAAGTAAATAAGGTAACCAATGTTGAACTAACATTGCAAGAGCAAGATAGATAAATACTTCTCCTAAATAGTTAGTATTTCGGCAGCGAGCAAAGAATCCTTCTGTGATTAATCCTGGTTTATATTTGAGGGTATAATATTTTTGAGCATCGCTAGTGTAGTGGAAGAAAATGCCAAAAATATTTAGAGAAATTGCAGCAGCTACTAATGATATTGGAGGTTCACTTCCACTACTAATTAAAATGTAGGGAGCTATCCAATATAAGCAGACTATTCCAAAAATTATAATACCTTGTAGAAAAGGAACTTCTTGTTCCCATTGCTTATCTGGATAAATACGGTCTTTCAGTAACCATAAAATTCCATAAGTACCATGTAGGGATAGATATACCCACGCAACTAAAGAAAAATTTTGATAGGCTATCATCAGCGTCAATATAAATATAAAAGTTGTCGCTTTAGATAGATTAATTGGATGTTTTACTTTCATAATTAGTGCTATTTGTCTTTTTAAAAAACTGCTTATAGCTTATATAGGAATAGAGAGGTAGGACACCGACATAGAGTGATGACGATCCGAATTAGGGGAAATGTTTTTCCCACTATTCCCTATTCCCTACTATATAATACATAGGATTAATTTAAAAGTCAAATTATATTAGAGAAAACCCACCTTTCTAACCAGCAATAAAAGCAGCAATAACAAACAGAAATAAAATCACTAAAATCCCAATAATTACGACACTTGAAATTAATAATAAAGAGATAATCGACCATATTCTCTGATGCTTTCTAAATTCAGCAACATTTTTCCATTTCCGGCTTTTCCAAGCCCACTCATTTCCTTTAAGACCTAAAATTATTCCTGTCAGCAACCATCCCATACCTAAGGTAACAAAACTTAAATCAATCCAGGCAATTAATCCTATCCAAACATGATTAGTTAAACACCAAAAACCAGGCAATAAAAATGCCCCCCAATTCCAACCAATAATTTCTGCTGGTACGTCATTTGAACTATGAATAATATTTCCGAGTTTTGGAATAGAAGCTATGGCTGTTTTTGTCTCTATTTTTTGATTCTTTGACTCAGTTTTACTGATTTGAGTTAGTGCAATAATTTCCGGTTCTTGAGGTTGTAGCTGTACTAATATTTCCTCCGCTGACTGGAAGCGATCGCCAGGAATAAAAGCTAACATTCTATTTAAAATACCATCAAACTTCGGACTTAATTTTAGTTCTTTACTCCATTGCCACTGCATTGTTTTTGTATTAATTAACTCTGAGGGAAGTTTACCAGTCATTAATACTAAACAAGTCACTCCTAAAGCATACAAATCACTATGTGGAGCAACTATTCCTAACCGCATTTGTTCGTCAGGAGCATAACCAAATTTACCTAATTTAGTGCCAGAATAAACAACATTTTCGGAACTATCAGCTTTGTGAGAAACTTCGGCAGCAATTTGTTTTACTCCACCCAAATCAATTAAAATTGGTAACCCATCTTCTGCCCGACAAATAATATTATCAGGAGCAATATCTCGATGAATAATTCCTCGACTATGTAGATAATTTAAAACTGGTAATATTTGACGAATAAAGTCAATTATTTCAACTTCGCTAAAAAATTTACCTTGTCGCCGACGTTGACTAAGCAGAGATTCATAAGTTTGCCCTTCAATAAAATCTTGCACCAAAAACAAACATTTATTTTCCCGAATAAATTCCCAAAAACGGGGGATTTGAGGATGATTAATTTGATGTAATATCATTGCTTCTCGGTGAAAAAGTTCCTCCGCTTTTTGTATAAATTCAGTGCCTTGGTTTCCTGGTGTTAATTGTTTTAAAACTACTGCTTGCTTAAATCTACCTGTGTCTTCTGCTAAGTAAGTTTTGCCAAATCCACCTTGACCTATTTGACGAATAATTATGTAGCGGTTTCTTAATTTACTTCCTGGTTTTAATTCCGTAGATGCTGTTTGAAAGGGTTTTATTTCCTCTAGAAAAGCACCACAGTTAGAGCAAAAGCGAGAGGCAATAGTATTGTTATGTCCACAGTTTGTACAAGTAGTCATATTTATTAACTCGAAGGAATAAGGAAGAAGGGTAACTAATAATCCCAATATTAACTTTATGCTTGGCCAACATCTGAATACAAGCATGGTTTATGAGATATTGATATCCCTTGGTATGGCAATGGGTAATTACCAATATTATAGCTTTGCCTATAGGTTTATCTATTTTGGGGGTCGTTACTTTTGCTGCATTTGTGATTATTTTTGAAGTGCCTTTACAAGAAAATGACTGGCCTCCATACCCATTACCATTAGGTTATTTCTTGAAAATTTTGATAACTTGAGTAATTTTAACTGCTTTACAATGGTTTTTGCTACGACAAAAAATTACTTATGCTTCGTGGTGGGCAACATTCAAAAATTAATAATTAACAGTTAATAATTAATAATTACCTCTCCTTGAAAAGAAGATGATTGACGCAGTAGGGAAAATTTTTTCTTCTCTTGATTCGATTGGATATGGCTCCGAGACCCGCTCTTGACAGATCCGCTCCGAAGATCGCCATCCCACCCTACGGGAAGCTACGCTAACGACCGTGATTGGATATGGTGAGGGGACCTCGCCATCCCTCAACCGCTTTTTTCCCCTTAAAAGGGGAGGCTTTAAACCATAATTATTTAATTATTAATTATTAATTATTCGGTAAATAATACAGTTCAGTTAATAGCATTATTTCTGTTTTTGGGAAGTAAATTTAATTATCCGGATTTTATATTAAACTTTAATTATTCGGTAAATATTAAGCTAAATTCCGCCACCTATTACTTTCAATACTAGGGGAAGTTGGATTCTCCTTACTTTTATTCATTAAATCTTCTAAATCTGGAGGAAGAAATCCTCCGACCACACTTTCTAGTTCATATTCTTGTAATGCCACTAAACCATTCTCTACTTGATTAATTTTTTGATTTTTCTTGGCTTTAATTTTCTTCATACTTAATATTTATCTCTTTGTATTGAGGAATTTAGACTCAGTAGAGAAGCTGAGTGGTCATACCAGATTCGGTTATCAAAGATACTTTATGAGGATGCAAGATTCAACCTTTTCTCATCTACCCTAAACTTTCTCTCTGTAAAAGTTAGTATGTAAGCATTCAGCGGTCAGCCATCAGCTATTAGCTATTGCTTTTAGTTTAGGATCAAAGCTTTATTCATTGTCTTACTACAAAAGTTGCCTTCCTTATCCTTAAAGTCTATATTAATTTAAACACTGTCCTATATGAGAGAGTCTTGTTGCTGAAGTCCGCAGTTCCTCCGGAGGAGGCTAGCTGACAGCTAATAGCTGAATGCTTACGTTAGTATAATGTAGGGATGTTCTATGAAATATCCCTGCTCACTACCTAATACTTAATACTTGACTTAAGCTTTTACTTAACACTTAAAAGAATTATTTGTTTCATTACTTTTGTTTAGTGCTTGTTCTAAAATTTGTGACCGGATAAAAGTACGTTGTTGATACAGTGCATAGAGTAATAATTCTTGCTGTTTAATCTGCTCTTGTGTTTTTTGATAAAGTATCTTCCAATCATGTTCTGCTGACATAATAAAGACTCCTTTAGATATCAAATATGAAGTTTAATTTAAAGATAGAGCTTAAAAAATGAAAGAAGAAAAAATTTTATTTTTAGTAAATCCCCTTCTTTTTTATTAATTTTTGAACAGGGGAAAATAGAGTAACTTCATGCCCACAGCAAACTAATTCATCTGTCAAGGAAGCTACTATTAATTCAATGCCACTATAGCCAACGGGAAAAATTTTTTCCCATAAAGGAGTAACTTGAGAAATCCGCATATAAAAATCTCCTAAGTCCTGAGATGAAAATTTTTAGAAGTAATATTTTGGTACACAGTTTTACTCAGCTATAAGCTGTAAATCTTGATAACAAAATATTAATTAAAGTTTTTGGTTATTGCCAAGGTCGGTATAGCCGTTCAAAAGGTAGGGATATCTACACTTTGGTATAATACCTCAGAACTTTAGAACTTTATTCTCATTAGTTAAGCGGACATAATATATAGCGTTTCTCAAATTAGTGAGATACGGTTATCTTTTTATCTTTTTATTCCCTGTTCCCTCAAACCTAAAATTTTGTACCTCACCAGTATAGGAATTGCTATAAAACTTAAAATTAATACTTAATTTAAAGTTCTACTTCACACTTATAATCATTTTTTTTTCCATAATTTTCCATAACTCTGCTTGTACCTTTTCAACTACTTCTTGCTACTCCCTTGACTGAGATTGACGGAATAATTTCATTGTGGGATACCAAGAGATATTTTCTACTTCTTGTAACCAACGCCAATCAGCATTCGTACATACCAAAATAATCTGCTGACATTACTGTTCTAAAATTATAGTAATCAGGAAGCAGACATTCCTCTATGTTTCTACTCCCTGCTCCCTTTTTATTCAAATTTATAGCAATGAGCGCTGGTATATTTACAAATTGCAGGAGGGGTTAAATAGCTAAAAGTTTTATATTATTCCTTCGGAATGCTGCGCAAACGGCAATTTATTCCCCCTGTTGCCTGTTGCCTCTCTTGGTGCGCATTCCCTCTCTTGGTCAGCATTCCGCAAGCGAGCTGGCGTCGTCGCGGGGATTGGTAACTTGTGCCTCCTGAAAGATAACTTAATATCCGAAGTTTCGGTAAATATTTGGTTTGATGGGTTCAGCCTAACCTTTAGAATCTATCTTTGTCAGCAGGGGAACGATCGTTGAATTCGTCAAACCTAGTTTTGTCGAGGAAACACTTGAGGAAATTGAAATAATGAGTTGTGGAGACTTTTAAAGTATGTTTAGTCGATGCTTTAGGAGATTGCTTGCGATTGCCATTTCTTTAGTATTGTGTCTGACACTGGATATTACATCTGCATCTGCAAAAACCCTGTCATTTAAAACAGAAGGGAATATGAAGCGAGACGGCCTCCTAACAGGTCAACTTATATTCAGTGATACAGCTTTACAGGAAGCATTGCGTGAGATGTCGGATCAGCAAGGGTTAGGAGAGCCTATTCCCTTGAGTAGGATTGAAGGAGCTAAGTTCACATTTAAGTATGTTTCTCCCTATTCTGGAGCTGAACATACTGAGGAAACACTGTGCGATAAGAAAGTTTACGATATCAGTGAATTTCAAGATATACCTTTGACTGGGGGAGGTGAACCAACGCTAGCGCTGTCTGGAGGTCAGCCAGAATTTGTTGATTTTAGTTCGTGCATTGAAAAGTTGAGTAGTGTTTCATCTAAGATTTCGTCAGTTGATTCCAGAGTTTTTTCTAGCACAGTAGATTCTCTATTTGGTAAGCTGAATGTATATGATAAAGATGAGATGGGTTATGTACTCTATAAAAGGGTTCGACCGATAAAGTTTGTGTTGAAACCTTAGAACCTGTTTGTATTTTTTATGTAATAATTATGGGGTTTCTGATGAGAACTATTGCAGGAACATGGATAGTGCCACTCACAGTAAGTTTATGGTTATTTTTCACTTCACACGTTCAAGCCATCAATGCTCAAGTTATTAATGCTCAAGTCTTTCATCACTTCTTCTCAAATGACTTAAATTCAGAGGTAGTTATTTCTCGCCTATCTGAAGAAAATTTGTCTCAATTAAAAGAGTCATTTATAGAAGATCGGTTTGATTTTGTTAATACTCTAAGAAGCGATTGTTTGGAATCATCCGATCTGACAGAAATTGAAGACAATTATTGTGCAGTGATTGCCCATTCATTTGATTTTGTGGCTTGGAATAATTTAGGGCAAAAATTGTTTGTTCGAGGACGTGATAAGGCAGCTCTTATGGCTTACGATCATTCACTGTTAATTAATCCAGAATATTCCCTTGGATTAGCTAATCGGTGTGGTGTATTAAGTCGTTTAGGGGAATATAATCAAGCTCTTGTCTCTTGTGAATTAGCCCTTAAGGGGGATGGTCGTTGGGGAATACGAGGAGCTGCTTTAGCTTGGAATAACAAAGGAGACGTTTTATTTAACCTGAAACGTTATCAGGAATCGTTAAGTTCGTTTGATCGCGCGTTGGCAATTAGTCATAATTATGCAGGTGCCCAACGGAATCGAGCAGTTGTTTTACACCAGTTACAAAAAATTACTCAAGAACAAGGAGAGGATAATGATATTCGATTTTCTGAATCTGTTTGATGTGCGCTGGCTATTAGTTTTTTCACCCATTACAAGTGCTATCGCTTGGGGGATGATCGTCTATACCGAATTTGACCCCTGGAACCCTTGGCAGTTCTAAGCTGGAGTTTAGACCAGGGTAAACGCATCTTATTTTGAAGTTCTGACAGAGTCAAAAATGTCAGACTTCTCAGTATTTATATTTAGGGCTTGCTGATTAAATCTAAAACCCACATTCCCCACGACAAAATGTAGTACATAAAGAGAGGGAAACTTGAGTAAGTATTTAGACTTATAGTATAGGGTAAGAAGCCGGGACTTTAGTGAAAAAAAGGTAAAAAAAAGGTGATAATATATACCTGACAAGTCTTTTACGTTAATTACTCCCTGGGGAAAGTCCAATGAAAGAAACAACTTCAGTGGCCATGCCCTCTTGTTTCCATGGATGGTGCGTTCGCGGTAGCGTTGCGTAAGCAAATCACTTTAACAATGTATTTAAGACAAAAGCTCAAAAAACAGGGTTTAGAAACTATATAGGAGGATTATTAGGAGAAAGCCAGAGAAAAAACTTGTCTCAGATATCAAACAACACGATAGGTCTGTCATACCACAAATTACGACATTTCCTAGTTCGAGCCAACTGGTCAGTAGATGCTGGTATGGGAGCGTCGTCTTCAAGTGATGTGGGAATGTCGCCAAACAAAACCTTCTCGTTCATTTGCTTTAATTATAGACGATTCAGGCCACAGAAAAAGCGCACCGCCTGCGCCGAGGAAACCTCGGCGTAAAGACGGAGCAAGAAGTGGTAATTTAACTGCAGGAGTAGGGCGACAATATATAGGAGAAATAGGAAAAACAGATAATAGTATAGTCGTGGTGACAACTCATCTTTATGATGGAGTTAAAAGTCTACCTTTAGACATAGCTTTGTATCAGAAAGCTGATTCTTTTCCAAAGGGAAAAAAGACCCAGAATTTGTCAAGAAACCAGACTTAGCAATGTCTCTAGTAGATCAATTTTTGTCTAGAGGAAACCAACCAGAAATTGTGTTAATTGATGGAGGCTATTATAACAATACATCATTCTTAAATCAACTAGAGAAAAGAAATTTAACTTATATAGGAGGATTAGCTAAAAATAGAAAAGTAATCATCAAAAAACAGGATAACATTAAAGAAGAAATTAGATTAGACAAGCTAGCATAAAGTATACCTCAAAAAGCTTTTCACTTAGTTCAACTAAGTACAAATCATACTACAGAAGTTTTGGTGGCCACATTAAAAGTAGAACTGTCTCGGATGTCAGGTCAAAAAACTATAGCTATCGTTATGAATGTCAAAAGTTTTTCTGATGCCACTAATATTAACTATTATATTACTAATATAGAACACAAATGTGTAACTTCAGATTGGATATTTTCTACTTACTCTCAGAGAAATTGGGTGGAAGTTTTCGTGATTAGAAGCCAAAGGATGGCTAGGGCTAAGAGAATATCAAGTCAGAGATCAAAGAAGCTTGAAAAGGCATTTTACTTTAGTATTTTGTGCTTATACATTTATTATCTGGCATCAGTTAACAGGAGGCATAAGAAGGCGTTGGGCTAACAAAACTTTAGAGACCTTTACTGATACTTTAGAAGCATTTCATACAGCGATATCTTACCGTTTTATCAAGTGGTTAGATGAAAACATCGACGTATTTACCGCTCATAAAGAGAGGTTGGGGTTTGTTTGGGTTTGAAATTTGCTAAAGTCCCGCTATCTGCCACCATTAAACTGTCAAAATTTAACTGATTTTTAAACTCTTTCATGGCTAGTACAAACTGTTTTTGGTCAGATTCATTTCCCGACCCAATTCTCATCCACAATGGTACATCTCCATCGTTTGCGCAAATTAAATCCATGATAAATTGCTTTAAATCGGGTCGTTTATCTCTTGAATATCCAGGGGTCCTCAGTCCTCACAAGTTTCGGAAATTCAAGAACGAGAATAGGGGAAAAAGGGGATGCAGTCCCGCGATGTCGCACGGCGCACCTAGTAGCGCACCAAGCAGGTAGAAAAATGCTCCCATCTCCCCATCTCCCCATCTCCCCATCTCCCCATCTCTTAATTTAAGGTTCTACTTCACACTTATAATCATTTTTTTTCCCATAATTTCCCATAACTCTACTTGTACCTGTTCAACTACTTCTTGCCACTCCCTTGACTGAGACTGACGGAATAATTTCATTGTTGGATACCAAGGAGTATTTTCTCCTTCCTGTAACCAACGCCAATCAGCATTAAAACATAATAAAGTCCATACAGGTTTACCTAATGCTCCTGCTAAATGTGCCACAGAAGTATCAACAGTAATTACCAAATCTAGTCGATCTATTACTGCTGCTGTATCAGCATAATTATTTAACTGAGAACTCATATCTTCTATCTGAATATTGGCAGATATTTTAGTTAATTCTTGAGTTCTTTCTCCTTTTTGCAGACTATGAAATTTTACTCCAGGTACTTGCAAAATTGGTAAAAAGTCAGTTAATTTACAGGAACGATTATGGTCATTTTTATGAGTAGGACTCCCTGCCCAAACAATACCTACTTTATATAGCGCGTCGGGAAGGTTAATAGAGTTAGTATTGGGGTATCTTAAATAAGGAATTTCAACAGGAATTGTTTCTAAAGTTGTGTCAAAAATATAAGGTAAACTCATCAAGGGTACATAAACATCAAATTCTGATAATTTTAGTTCTCCTGGTGGCATTAATTTATCAATTCCTGGAACACTTTTAAAAATAGGAATTAACTCTGGCGTACATACTAAAATAATCTGTTGACAGCGTTTTGCCACTAGAGGAATATAGCGAATAAATTGAATAGCATCTCCTACTCCTTGTTCGGTATGAATTAGCAAAGTTTTATCCATAATATCTTCCCCTTTCCATCGGGGATGAGGACATTGAAAGGGAGTAAATTCTGAAGTTTTCCAACGCCATTCACATTCAGCAAATCCCCGTTTAAAATCTCCATTTTTCAACAATGTCATGCCTAAATTAAAATGAGCTTTGGCAAAACTACCATTAAGATTAATTGCCTCTTCATAATGTTTAATTGCTGCTGCTAATTCACCTTTTTGACTATAAGCATAAGCAAGACTGTTATGAGCATCCGCATTATCTGGCTCTGTCCTAATTACCTGTTGTAAAACATTAATTGCTGCTTCATACTGTTGATTATCTCCTAAAGCTACCCCCAAATTATATTTAGCTCTCGTCAAATCCGGTTGTAACTTCAAACATTCTTGATACTCAGCGATCGCTTCTACTAATTTACCTTCTTGATAGAACTGATTTCCTTTGATTAAATGAGTTTCCGATTTGGCTATTTCTGAAGCTGGTTGTACTGTTTCTGCTAAAGCTTCATCCGGTAAAACATAAGAACTAGCAAGTAAATTTTCATCCCATTCAATAATTTCAGGAAAGCGAATATTCGGCAAAACTGCCACAGAAAATATTTCTTGAACTCCTTCTTCAAATCTTAAAAAAGCAATAGTTTCTCCAGTTAAAATATTTACTACCCATACCCCACATATTCTTTCCTGAAGTTGAGTAATTGGCATCCCAGTAAAAACAGCAGTTTCTCTAACTTGTGATAAACCAATAAATGCTAAATTTCCCCAAAAATCTATACCACGAGTAAACCCAGGCAACTTAGCAATAGTTTCTAATTTTCTCTCGTTTAAATTAACTTTTGCCAAACTCCCATTTCCTGATTCTAATAACCATAATTGTTCCTGATACCATCTAGGAGAATGAGGCATAGATAAACCCCGCATCAATATTTCATTTGTTTCTATATCCATTAATATCCCACCATTAGCTTTATTATTTCTCCAACCAGCAGCAATATCAGTTTCTCCTAAAGCTGTAGCATATTTTGGTAGGTCATTTTTTAAACATAATCCATTCAAATGACAGCGGTCTGTTAAGTCATATCCACTAATAAAAGGAGGTCTCCATCTAGGTACAAAACTATTAGGATGACCAAGAGTACAGAGACAAGAAAAACGAGTATTAATAAACCATAATTCATCCTTTACCCAAGCCATTTCGTGAACATCAATATCCCCAGTCACATGAATATTTCTAGGTAAATAACAAGCATCATGTTTACCAGCAGGTTCTAATTTTTCTCCTACTGCTGGAACGTTGCGAAAATCCCAAATTTGATAAGCAGTTCCCAAGGCAATTTTTTCGTGAGTTGCTGCTAATCCCATGGGTTTATTAAAGGTGCGAAAATGAGTATTAATTACCCCATTATCGGCACGCAATACGATTAATTTACCTGCTTGATAAGTGGAGACAACTAAAGAAATGCCTAACTGGTCTAAAATTTTGGGGAAGTTATTTGTGTGTACGCTTCTTAATAAATAATTGTCGGTATTAACAGGAGCATTAGTTTGATTATTCATTGTCAGGTGATCTAAAGTTAGGGTCAAAATAGGTATAACTATATTAAACAATAAAAATAACTCTGAATCCGGACTATTACCAAACTCCAGACGAATTCCTATATAAAATTTGGTGATTTTTAATTTCTAGAACACTTAATACCAAGCGTGAAAAAATAATGCTACAAAAAAAGGCTGCAAATTATATCTAAAAATAACTTCTCCAATCCTAATAATACCAATTTCGATTGTTTTTCCTTTTTTTCTCGATTTGTTTATTACTTCTTCCTTTATTTGTGCTGAAATTCAAAGCAATATCTCTGTTGGAACAGGGTACTATAGCTCATCCACTATAGTTGGTTCAATTTCAAAATGTGTTCCGGAACAGTTTTCTATTTTTGGTTATTTATCGCAACAGGTTACTATCGCAGATTAGCTATAGCTGTCTCAACTTCAAAATATGTTCCGGAACAGTTTCCTATTTTTGGTTATTTATCGCAACAGGTTACTATCGCAGATTAGCTATAGCTGTCTCAACTTCAAAATATGTTCCGGAACAGTTTTCTATTTTTGGTTATTTATCGCAACAGGTTACTATCGCAGATTAGCTATAGCTGTCTCAACTTCAAAATATGTTCCGGAACAGTTTTCTATTTAGTGAGAGGGATTTTCAAACATAATGGCTTGATATTGGTTTTGAGTAACAGGGTATTTACTTATATAAAAAGGTTGCAGAGTAACTTTATGTTGAGGACTTTCGCCATATATTCCGACTTCATTTTTCGGCGAACCCATAAGAAAAGTACCACCAGGAATAGCCACCATTTCCAACACCATACCATTACCCAAATCTTCAGTAAAAAATACTGCTTCATTGGAACGACGCTCAATTTCTTCACCTTTGTTATTTACCGTTATCACATCAAATTTTTCTTGGTAAAAATAAGAAATAGCAGGAGGCATTTGAGGCCAAATTTTCTTCAAAGCTTCTATAGAAATAGCTAACCCCTCCGCTCCATCTTTCTTCATATTGGTAGCTATACCCAACACATGACCAGTTCCCCAGTCAACAACAGGTGCGCCACTATAACCTCTACGGAGGCGATCGCCTTCATCAACTAACAAATTCCAAACTGCCACTCTTTCATCATTTTGACGAACGAAACGCTTTTTCCCAAAAGTTCCATCAACAGTTTCCAGCAAGATTTTTTTCTCTTCACCATAGAGATAATGACCTGCTGTCCGAAAGTTTCGATTTTTTGCTTCAGATAAACTTATTAAATGGAAAAGTGGCACATTCAGCTTTTCAACTCCCAACACTGCTAAATCAAAACCCGTAATATCTCCTATTGCTAAAACTTTTGCTGGAATATTATTAACCAAAACATTTTCCTCACCACCCACATCCTCAATAACATGAGCGCAGGTTAGCAAATAAGTATAATTATCCTCTCGATAAAAAGCAAATCCAGTGCCAATAACATCTGCTTTGAAAGAGTTGTCACTAGCACTGGTAATTAAAACAATAAATTCTTCTAAATTACTCATTCTCTGACTTTTTCAGCTTGTTCAATTTCCATATCTTTATTAATTTCTTGCCAAGCTTCAGCAATAGGACGACTAATACTAATTAATATAGGTTTAACTTTAGCAAAACTAGACTTAACTTCTTTAATAAGATTAGTAGAAATAGGTTTGGCTTCATTGTCTGGGACTTCTGCCTCAACTAAAATACCATCTTCTAATTCAATTAATCTGGTGGCCATATATAATTCTTGGTAAATTTAACTGCTATTCCATTCCAGGACATCATATTAAATCCGGATGATTTGTTATTCCAAGTCATTGCGACGGTTACTCCGTGGAAGGAAGCAATCTCAGGGGTTGTGCGAGATTGCTTCCTATCATCACAATGACAACTTTTCAGCAGGATTCTATATTACTCTAATTTTCAGGATAATTTCTAGGTACAGGAAAATTTAACTTGGTGGCAACTCACCCTCAAAATAGAGCGATCGCCCAAGTTCTGATTATTAAACTAAAGAACTTAACTTCTGACTTCTGGTTTCTGACTTCAGCTATAACTGTCAGAAATTTCTCTCACTTCCTCAACAGCGAAATTAAGAATTTGTGCAACTTGTGCCACATCCATTCCTGTTGCTAATAGTTGAGAAACAGCATTTATTCGTGCTTGTTCAGCTTGTTCAGCTCGTTGACGTTCCTGTTGAGCCTGTTGTTCAGCTTGTTCAGCACGAGCTTTTTCTAGTTCTGCCCTTTCTGCTCCTGTTAACAACAAATTACCATCTTTGTCCCACCAACGTAACCAAGATAAGGAGAATAAGATTTATCAGACCTAATAACTCTTCTTGCACCAGTCTTTACATTTACTATTAATAATATTTAATAGCCCATTGCATAGAGAGTTTTTCTATGTTTAGAAAAAGCTAAACTAGCTACTTTACTATTACCTAATTTACCAATAATTGTAGTTTTGGCAGTAGTGGGATTTATTCTGACTAAATCTGTTGTTTTTTGGTCACGCCACCGAATACCATAGAGTATATTTACACAAAAAGCAATATCAACTATATGCATACCTATAGAACCAATTAAGACTGTTTTTCCTGATTCTATATCTAGGGTATAGAGATTACTTGCTTTGCCTTTAGAGTACAAATCTTGAATATAGATTAATCCTTTAGTATTTTTATAGACTACGTCTAAATAATTGATAATTGATAATGGATAATTGATAATTACTTGTTGTTTTTCATCCTTGATTGTTGGTATTATAGGGGTTTTGTTAGAAGACGTAGGTTGGGTTGAAGAATGAAACCCAACACCACTAACATTTTGTTGGGTTTATCCTCCGGATAAGCTGCGCTTTTCATGTCGCGCAGCGAAACGCTAACGCTCAACCCAACCTATATCTCATAACTATTCCCTATTCCCTATTCTCTATTCCCTGTTATAACTGATAACTGAAAATGACTACTGTACTTAATGTCTCACCCAACAATTTGTCAGCACCCCCGGTGTTGAACGTGTAGCTCAACGTGCTTTGCGTTATTTAAAATCTGGCTATTCAGTTCATTTACGGGGTCCCGCAGGAGTAGGCAAAACAACCCTTGCATTACACCTTGCTCATCTACGTCGTCAACCCATTGTTTTAATGTTTGGGGATGACGAATTTAAAACCTCAGATTTAATAGGTAATCAATCTGGATATACTAGGAAAAAAGTTGTGGATAATTATATCCATACCGTATTAAAAGTTGAGGATGAACTGAAACATCATTATCATTAATACTGGGGTGGTTTTGGATGGCAGTCTAGATTTAGGTTTGGCGGAGTTAAGTTTGATTCATGCTCGTTTACACTTAGTTTTAACTTCTAAACCGATCGATCAAAGGAAAAAATAAGTGGCAGTCCTGCAACCATGTTCTTTCAGGAACAAACTTAACAGGTTTGCCAATCACAACAACTTCTGCTTTCTGAAAATTTCGAGCTGCAAATACCCCTTTTCCCTCATGAGTATTTTTAACTAGAACATCTAAATCAACGACATTTGCAACCGTTGCAAAATCAACTTCTGCACTTTGTAGCTTTTGTGTTGTTTGTGTCATACTTTTTAAGTCCTAAAACTAAATTGTTTGAAGATCGGTTTTTGTAAAGTATGTTGTCTTGGTAAAGAGAGTGGGCAATACCCACCCTCAAAGCTAGTTCAAGCAATTGCGATAGAGGATCGCGCTAGTTAACAGGTAATGGAACTGGTTATGACTTACACGGAAAATCATTGTCAAACTGTTCAGGAGTCTTATAATATGTACCCTGGGGGAAATACTCACCCATAACCTCCGGTTCGTCACCAGGGATTTTGGTATTTTGGGGTGCGTATTCAAACTCATTCATCTGCATTTGCCAACGGTTCCGGAGCTCGCCTAGGTACATATCCCCAAACCCATCACCGGCGGCTGGAAACTCTAACCAGGCATAACCACATTCATAATTTGCATTCTTCGGACGATAGGATGGCCGACTGACAACTACGGTGTAATAACCGTTTTCATCCACTGGAATCTCTTCGTCAAAGACGCTATCAATAACTCGTGATCGAGACAGAGGCTCGTCTGTAGACCAAGAAAAATAGCGCATTTCAGCATCCCTCGTGCGATTGAAGATTTTATTACCAAAATAGGTCTTGGGAGTCTTAGGTTTTTTGCCTCGCAAGACCAAGATTTCCCCAAAATTGCGATCCATCCACGTCGTCAGATAAACCGTTGTCGAATTGATAAATCCGCCGGAACCAACATTCGGATCTGTAGGTTGAGGGCACTGATCTGCGTTATCGGGGCCTTGCTCAAAGTTAGCACAGAAATTATACTTTGCAGTCCACTCGCGGATGATGTAGGGAGGATCTTGGGCAGGCCAAGTATCAGGTCTGTCTTGGTTGTACCACTCCGTGCGATCGCGCTCTGCTTTATAAGCAACTGGATCGAATGCTGGACTTGGATAAACACTACCCATACTGCCTTTGAACTTGGAGTATTTGTTTCTGCAGAGTGCATCGCCCTCAATGACCCTACCATTTTCCCTGATAATTTTCGCCTCGGGTAATTCCGTATCCCCCAGCAGGTTTGTTCCCTTATCGGGGACATAGAGTCGCATTACTACGATATACCCAATATTGGGGAACTCTTTCTCCCCAAGGTATAAAGTATTGGGTTCGAGCTTCAATTGTTCTGCTGCCTCGGGGAAAGCATCGCTAAATAATTCTTCAAATTCAGGAAGATCCTCGGGAATCTTGGGCAATTTTTCAACCAACTTGGGTAAGACTTTAACAAGTGCCTCTTTGAAGTCTGGAGAATTTTCGGGGATCTGTTGCAACTTTTCCCCCCAGTTTGGGAAAGCCTCTGCAAAGCGTTGTTTGAATGTTGGCAGGTTCTCGGCCTTCCATGTCATCGTATAGGAACGATCCTTGGCCGTGCGATCCATCCCTTTTCTGAAAGGGTTCGTCGATCCGCCGTCGGGTTCGATCTCATAATCGACGATCTGATGATCTCCGCTAACTAAGGTATCTGAGTCTGGATCGTAAAAGTAGGCGCTAAAAGTCATCGAACGAGCGTGAGGAAATTTACCCGTTATTTTAACGTGACTGTTCTCGGGCAGAGAAAATAAAGCAACGGGATAGGCACTGTGTGCATCTGGATAAAAGGCGTTGTGATAGGGGTCGGCACTAAGAGTCGTTTTCCAGAAACAGTTTTCTATCGGGAGGCCCGGGTCAAACTCCCGACCGACACTGGCCGGATCTCCATCGCGATCAAAGGTATTTTCTGTTTTTTCAGCAAGAACAGGGCCTGTGGGTAATATGATATTTCCCAGGAGGAGAGAGGTAGCGATCGCCACTACCACTATCATTCTCCCAATTCGATTCAAAATCATCGGTAAAACCTGATAAACAAAACTAATATTTGGAAACTTTGTTGTTTAGCTTTTCAACAAAGCTAATTTTCCTGGCCTTACAAGGCCATAATTCAATCACGGTGGGTCATCCCTACTCTGTGACTTAAAAGTTACTTTAGTAGTAAGCTATCTCTGTGAATGAGCGAAAATTATAACTTTCTCAGTTATATAAATTAAATAACTAATTTTTTCAAAAAATTAGCTTTGCTTATAGGTTGTTTGATTATTTTTTTGAAAAGGTAGTCCAAAAATGAGTGTGTTGAGAGATACAAACAATAGTAGAATTGTCCAAGCTGAAGATGCTCCTGGGATGAGCAATCCGAAGATTATCTCCAAATCCTTTAGAGATGTGGAGAATTTCAAAGAGTTTTTTGAGTATAAAAATAAGGAAATAATACAACTCACCCCTGGTTCTGTTAAAGCTGAGTTTTTGTCGATTCAGGTTGGTGACTTATTTTTCGTATGTAATCAGGTGAACCAGGGATTTCAATTTTCAGGTGAGGGTAGAAAGGAATACATATCTTTTGCGATACTTTGGTCTGAGAATGAAAAGGAATATTACTCCTTCCGTCACCCTGTCGCACCTCAAAGGACTGTTTTTGGTTTCAATAACACTGAAGCACACGACATATTTCCTCAAGGTGGAGCATTGACACACATTATTATCCCTGTTAAAACTTTTGATACTTATGCAGACCAACTACAACGCCACGATCTAGACGATAATTTCCGGAATAAAAATCATGTGAATTTGCCTCTAACTGGGATGAAAGAAATTAAAGATTATCTGAAACCACTGATTTGGTTAGCAGTACACCAACCGACTTGGTTTCAAAACCCTCATATTGAAAAACTCATTACTGATGATTTCGTTCCTTTGTTAATTAGTCAGATTCCTATCAAGTTAAATTCTAAGTCTTTCCTCAAACCTTCCCGAAGAGCAAAGTTGATTGCCCAAGCAGAGCAAAAAATGTTAGCAAACTTGAAAAAACCTCTGACTTTAAAACAACTAGCTGAAAATTTAGGCTCTAGCAGTTGTGCGTTATCTTTTGGTTTTAAAGACTTATTTGGCGTGAGTCCGATGCGCTATCTCAAGATACGACGACTTAATGCAGTGCGACAACGCCTGAAAGCAAGCGAACCAGAAAATTGTTCCATCGTCTTCCTTGCTAATGAATTTGGGTTCTACTGTCCGAGTCATTTTACTAGAGATTACAAAGCCATGTTTGGGGAGTTGCCTTCAGAGACTTTAGCAAAACACTGCAAAAGTTAGCTTGAGTATTGAGCGATAAATATATTCGAAATCTAAAGTTTTTCTTATAATTATTATATTTTTAACAATTTAATGCTATAGCTTGCTTCCCAATATATTCAGTAGACAGAGCGATCGTGAATATTCTCAAATTTTCCTGCTTCAGTCACAGCAATAAATTAACTTCTGACTTCTGTACGGGCGAATGGCCATTTACTGACGCAGAGCTGCCGCTAACGCCCCTACCAATTCTGACTTCAAATATATGTTACCAGATTACAAAAACAGTTTAAAAAATGGGTTAGTGTTGAGGACGTAAAGTTAATAAATCTAGATAAAATCTACTTTTCAGCACATCTAATACCCCACTTGAAATAGCAGTCAGCGCTCAGCGGTCAGCTATCAGCTCTCATGAGGAGGCTTTAATGAATATAGACTGTTTCAGCCAGTTTTTATAGTAAGTATAAATTCTGACAATTAGTCAAGCTTTGATCTCAAACTCAAAGCAATAGCTGATGGCTGTTTGCGTAGCATCCCGTAGGGAAGTGCTGACGGCTGTTTGCGCAGCATTCCGGAGGAAATGCTTACTAACAAATAAATAATGTTGACAATTATTGGTTGCGGTAATCTTAACCGTAGTGATGATGGGGTAGGAGTAATTATTGCTCAACGCTTGCAGCAATATTTGACTGAACATCCTCATCCGAATGTCCGGGTTTATGACTGCGGTACTGCGGGAATGGAAGTGATGTTTCAGGCACGGGGAACTCAGCAATTAATTATTCTGGATGCTAGTGCTACAGGTTCTGAACCAGGTGCAATATTTAAAGTTCCTAGTTCGGAGTTGGAAGCACTGCCAGAACCTAGTTATAGTTTGCATGATTTTCGTTGGGATAATGCTTTGGCGGTGGGTCGAAAAATATTTCGAGAGGATTTTCCTCAAGATGTAATTGTCTATTTAATAGAAGCTGAAAATTTGGATTTTGGTCTAGAACTTTCTTCTGTAGTTCAGCATTCTGCTGAGAAGGTTTTTCAAGAACTTATATCAACTTTAATTGATTAAGTACCCGTGCAAAATTAATTTAAAATTTTGGCATGAGGGAACAGAGAACAGGAAATATAACTGAGTAGTAAATATACAAATATTGTTCTTATTTACTTAGTTATCAATTACTGGAAATTGAGAATTAGGAGTGGAAAATTTGTCTTTTTAGCTTATTTCTTCTTCCTTAAATTTAGCCATCTATCAGTTTTTCTGAAAGTCAAGTAAAGCCAAAGAAAAAGCTGATAGCTGATGGCTAATTGCTGACCACTACTTTAACACAAGGAAATTATCATGAACGAACAAAGAACAGAACAATATTATGAATTAATTGATAAATTAGTGAAATGTCCTAATGGAAAAGAACCTGATGTTTTAGATGAAAATATTGAATTAGTTGATGCTGGTTTTGTGTCAGTTTTAATGCAAGTTGGTCAAGCACAAATTCATCATGGTAATCAAGATGGTGCTAAATTTTTATTCCATCTTGCTCGTGAATTAGCTAAACAATTAGGATTATATCCTGACCCTGAAGCTGCTACAACACCTGCCCATTGAAGAAGGAGTCAGTCCTCAGGAGTCAAGAGTCAGGAGAATGGAGTTGATGGGTATTCTCACCCCACCAACCGCATTTGCACCCCTGGTGACGGTGGGGTATTAAACCCATAAGGGTTAATGAAGTCAAAAGTTAACCCACCCCCTAACCCAACCCACCCCCGCCCCTCCCAGGAGGGGATCCAGGAGGGGAAGTAGGGAATTTGAGCTTCGCTCCAAAAATATTTCGCCTTAAAAAGCGGGGTTGCGCGACCCATATTATTTTGATAAAGATCATGTAGATAGTTAATGTTATGTTTTCTCAGACAGAAGCAGAAAAATTAGCCATTGATTTTTTGGGGAATGATTGGGAAATTCCCCAGACAGAACAAGAATGGTTTACTATTAGAAATACGAAACAAGAGCCTAATTGGTATATTGTGGAAGTAGCAATAGAAGGATATCCTGATTATTGGATTCTTCAGGTTTATGATACGGGTGAATGTGACCCTTGTTATACTTTTGTCTCTCCTTTAAGTGGTTCTCAAGATACAGATGATTTGCAGGAATTACCAGAATCTATTGCTAATATGATTAGCTTTGAGCGTAATTCACAAATGTCTGCAACAGCAAAAGTTTGAATATACAGCGTTTCCCGTTGTTATGAGGTACAAAATTTTAGGTTTAAGGGAACAGGGAACAGGGAACAGGGAACAGAAAAGAATAAAAAAACTGTACATCATAGCTTCGGAAACTGCTGTAAAATACTAAATCAAGTTCGATATCTTGGGGAATATTAATAGTTGAAATCGGTTATTTATTCTGATTTTTTTACTATTAAAATACATCCATCGAACTTGATTTTGTTGTATATAGAAATATTAAGTTTTAATGAAATTAAGTCCTTTGAAGAAATATAATAGTTTATAGCTAGTCAATACAGCTAGTCAGTAGTAGACTGACACAGCTAAAACTGTGCAATAGATTTTTGTTTCTAGGTGTCTTGATCCCCTCATCCCCCATCCCCCCATCTCCCATCTAATGCAACATTTAAAGTGTGTCAGTCCAGTAGTCCAGTAGGGTGTGTTAGCGGTAGCGTAACGCACCGAAACGAAACTACAGTAAAGAACACCAAATAGGAGAAAAAAATTATGTCTATGTTTTGCGAACAATGCGAACAAACTGCCAGTGGCCAAGGATGTCATCAATGGGGAGCTTGTGGCAAAAGTCCAGAAATCAACGCCATACAAGATTTATTGGTTTACTGCTTGCGTGGGTTGGCAGAAGTCAGACTCCGAGCAAAAGAATTAAATATTCCCACTAGAGAAATAGACGTTTTCATCTGTGAGTCAATATTTGCCACAATGACAAATGTTAACTTTAACAAAAAAAGTTTTGCTGAATATATCAAGCAGGTGATCGCTCACCGGGAAAACCTGAAAACCAAAATTCAAGAAACTAATACATCTATTCAATGGTCTGCTTTAGCTAACTACCAACCAGACTATACAGAAAGCTTATCTCTCCAAGGCGAAAATGCTTCCCTGAAATTTATTACTCAGTCTGGCAGTAATGTTGATATCTTCTCTCTCAAACTCACCGTTATTTATGGCATCAAAGGAGTTGCCTCTTACAATTTCCACGCTCAGGAGTTGGGAGAAGAAGATGAAAAAAATTATGACTTCATCGCCGAAGCATTAGTTGCCTTGGATAACCAAGACCTTACCCTTAATGACTGGGTAAACCTAGCATTGAAAGTGGGAGAAATTAATCTCAAAACAATGGAACTTTTAGATGCAGGTCATACCAAAACCTATGGTCATCCTGTTCCCACTACCGTACCGTTGAACCCCCGGACAGGAAAAGCAATTTTAGTTTCCGGTCATGATATTAGACAACTCGCAGAAATCTTAAAACAAACTGCGAATACTGGCATTACCGTCTACACTCATGGAGAACTTTTACCTGCCCACGGTTATCCGCTTTTGAAGCAACAATATTCTCACTTCTACGGTCATTATGGCACCGCTTGGCAGAATCAAACTAAGGATTTTGCTAAATTCCCTGGCCCAGTTATTGTGACAACTAATTGTTTGATGCCTCCCCATGAAAATTATGAGGATAAGTTGTTTAGTATTGGTCCGGTGGGATATCCCGGAATGACTCATTTAGATGCGACAACAGATGGTATGCCTGATTTTACTTCTGTAATTCAAAAGGCGTTGTCGATGCCTGGGTTTACTGAAGATGGAGAACCAAAACAGGTAATGGTTGGTTTTGCTCGGAATACAGTGTTGAATGTTGCTGATACTGTAGTAGAGGCGGTCAAGCAAGGAAAAATTCGTCATTTCTTTTTAGTAGGTGGTTGCGATGGAGCAAAACCTGACCGCAATTATTATACGGAGTTTGTGGAAAAGGTTCCAGAAGATTGTGTGGTTTTGACCCTTGCTTGTGGTAAGTTCCGCTTTTTCGATCGAGAAATGGGTATGATTGGGGAAATTCCTCGGTTGATGGATGTTGGTCAATGTAATGATGCTTATTCAGCTATTCAAATTGCTGTAGGTTTGGCAAAAGCGTTTAATATGGGTGTGAACGAGTTGCCGTTGTCGATGATTTTGTCTTGGTATGAGCAGAAGGCGGTAGCTGTATTGTTGACTTTGTTATATTTGGGAATTCAGGATATTCGGTTGGGGCCAACTTTACCAGCGTTTATTTCGCCCAATGTGTTCCAGTTGTTAAGCCAAAAGTATAATTTACAGGCGATCGCTACTCCGGATGAAGATTTAGCTGCTTGTTTAGGTTGACTGGGATGTTTATCGTATAGCTAAGGAGTCAGGAGTCAGAACTCAGGAGTCAGAATTCAGGATTTAGTAGTTAGAAGTAAAGAAAGGATTTGAATAGCATGAATTTTTAAATTTGTATTCAAATAGACATCTGGTAAAAATCAGAAATAAAATCAATTCTTATCCATAAATTATCAATTATTCCCCTCCCAGGAGGGGATCGGGGTGGGTTCCCTGTTGCTTTCCGGGGCTGTTGCCTGTTGCCTCTTTTCTGGAGATGTCTAATAGAATATCTGTATTAAGATCAGGAGTCAGAGATCAGGAGTCAGGAGTTAGCTATTGGTAGTGGACCGAGACACCTAAAAATGTAGGTTGGGTTTATCCTAACGGATAAGCTCCGCTAACACTTCGTTCTACCCAACCTACGGTTATTAATACCAATTTTATTTTCATCTAAATATAGCGCTGTGCGCAGGCAACAGCTCCGGAAGGCAACAGCTCCGGAAGGGGGAATAAAAAACTGATAATATAAGGCTTTTAGCTATTGGACACCTCTTGTCATTTGTAAATATGCCAGCGCACATTGCTATAAGTAACCAAGATAACAGTTTTTTTTAGTAGTAAATGGTATTTAAAGTATCGTTTTCATCAAAAAATTAGTCTGCTCTGCTTCCTCTCTAATCCCTCTGCCTTCTTCTTTACCTTCATCAATATTGGTTATGTCGAACGCCGGATTTAGCGTAGTATGCGATCGATAATATTACTCAAATTCGGCAAAAATATAAAAAGAGTATAAACAATAAGAGGGGAATTAAGAATATTGATAAAATAAAAATAACTTGAAAGTTAAACTTGGATAATCATAAAAAAAACAACATATTTTTGTTAAAAATACTAATTTATTAAAAATTGTGCTTCAAACTATTAGTGATACCTCCGTTAGAGCAGCACTGAATGCCATTGAATCTGAATCAGCAAATGTTTCAGAAAAAATTCAGATGCTGATAGAAATGGCAAATGGGTTGCAACAAAAACCAAAAGACCCTAAACAACTGGATAATGCTATTGGCCTATATCAACAAGCGATAGAATTATCCAGCAACGATTATCCTCTGCTGCAAGCAAGAGCATTGGTAGGAATGGCAACAGCCTTAAGAGCTATGCCAGGAGAAGGACCCGATCTATTGCTAGAGGCAAGAGAAGCTTATGAAACTGCCCTAGAAATATTAAGGGAAGAAGGAATACCTGAAGAAGTTGCAGAAGCAGAAATGAATTTAGGCTTGGTATTACAAGCATTAGTTAGTTTTAACTTGGCAACAATGAAACAGGTAATAGAAGCATATCAGCGGGGGTTACTAATATTTACCGCAGATAAACACCCACAAGAATATGCCATATTGCAGAATAACATCGCGATCGCTTATCTCTCGATGACCCTATCTCCAGAAAGAGAGGGTATGCGACAAGCAATGGCAGTACAATCATTTGAGGAAGCATTAAAGGTAGTTAACCTCATCGAACATCCCAACGAATACGCGATGTTGCAGAACAATCTGGCCAATGCCTTACAATACCTCCCCAGTCTGCATCCGATAGACAATAATTTGCGGGCATTGACTGCATACAATGAAGCCTTGAAAGTCCGTACAGCAAAAGATACACCATTAGAGTATGCAGCCACTATCTCTAATAAAGCCAACCTGCTATACAACTTACCAGATAATCCAAAACATCCAGAAACAGGAAATCAGCAAAATCTACTCCAGGCAAAAATGCTCTATGAAGAAGCTCAAGCAATTTTTTGTCAGTATAGCCAAGTAGAAAGAGCAACAATAGTTTCCGAAGCATTAGCAGCAGTAGAAAGCGAACTATCACTTTTTGATTTTGACTCAGCAGTTACTACTAGATAGGAGAATAAACAAAATGAGCGGTCTAATTACCGTTGTCAATACTCTGATTACAAACTTGGAAGCTATACCCAGCTTTCAAATTTTTATCAGTAACTTAGTTACTGGAGAGATTACAATACTAACAGCCATATTCTGGCTAGGAGTTGCTAGCGGAATTTCGATTATTGCTGGTGCTATTGGTGGAATATGGTTGGCAGGAAAAGATTTAGGTTATAGTCTAGCTGCCATGATTGGTGGATTGTTTGGCCCTGCTGGTGTGATTCCGGCAGTTATTGTTGGCTTGGCAATTTTAAAATTTGTTTAGGAGCTTTGACTGCCCTGAGTGTGGGATATCTATAGACCGCGATCTGAATGCGAGTATTAATTTAAAAAATGCGGTCCGCTTGACCGTCAATGCCTGTGTATGAGTAACCGCCAACGGTCTCAGTTGTTTGCATAGCATTCCGTAGGAAAGCAGGAAGTAAACATTAAAATGTCACTAATTATGCGGTGCGACCCCGCGTCGGCGCAAGACGCAAGTGGTCAGACCCCGCGACGATGCCAGCTCGCTTGCGGTCGGAACCCGCGTCGGCATCAGACGCAAGGGAATGCCGACCAAGAGAGGGAATGCTGACCAAGAGAGGGAACGCGCACCAAGAGAGACGTTTTATATCGGTTTTATGAAGCAGCAAGACATTGATTTAGGTAAGATGCACAGATGTTGAGCGTCTCCCTCGCTGATGGATTCGTATATCAAATCTGCTGCATCATATTTGTAAATCTTTGAAAAGATTTTAGTGGTTGGCAACGACAGGTTTGACAATCAGGTAGTCCTACTTGTGTAATGGTAGATGGGGATGAACAATGGTGCTTCATGGGAGCAAGATACGAGCAAGGAAGCAAGATGCTTCCACTGCTTTTGTCCTTGACCAAAATAATTAAAATAGACCACCATTACAATGCATCACTACCTAAATGTTTGAGTATTTGTTACAAACTTCAAACCATGCAATGAACATAAATGAATATATTCGTGCAACCCTACAATAACTAACAGTTGAAAAAAGGATAAACAATTATGCTAGAAGTCGGTTGGTTTAGTACCAAATTATTATTCAAAGGAAAACTACTACGAAATCCATTTTATTTTTTCAAACAAGTAGCCATAGGTACTTCTTTTGGTGCTCTATTACTAATAGTAATGGCACAAATGGGAACAACACTATTGTTTCCAATTATTATTTCTAGTTTGGCAACTGGAATCTCTATGCCATTTTTGCTGAAAGATTTGAAGTTGCAATAGGAAGAAAATAATAAAAATGACTCAAGCCAAACTTCCCTTGCAAGAGTCTGTGAGTCTAGAATCTCTAGTATCTGATATTAATCATTTTGAGCAGGTGATCGCTCATTGGGATGAAAATCAAAAAGTAGTGGTTGAAGGGTTGAAAAATGCCATAGAAGCATTACACAAAGAAGCTTTAACCCGATTAATTCGTAGTGTTAAACAGGAATCTATGCCAGCATTGCGTCAGGCAGTGCAAGATGAAGTAGTTTATAGTCTACTGCGCTACCACGAATTGATTAAACCACCTACGCCTTCTCTAGAAATCAGGGTTCAACAGGCATTAGATAGAGTGCGTCCAGGTTTGCAAAGTCATAATGGCAATGTGGAATTACTTGCCATAAAACTACCGGATACCGTGGAAGTAAAATTAGTGGGAAACTGTAGTAATTGTCCTGCTTCAACCTTAACCATGAAAGATGGAGTCGAGCAGGCAATTAAAACCCACTGTCCGGAAATCAAAAATGTGGTTTCGGTCAATACTCCAGTTAGTGGAAAAACAAGCAATACTATTGCCAGTCCCTTTGCTGCACAAGAGGAAACAGGTTGGGTTGCTTTAGCAAATATTGACCAGATACCGAAAGGTGGTATTTTAGCTGTTGATATGGATGGGTTGAAATTAATTTTGACTCGTGTGGGTAATGATGTTATTGCCTATCGTAATAGTTGTAGTCATTTAGCCAAACCTTTAGATGAAGGAGAAGTAATAGAAGGTATTCTCACTTGCCCATTTCATAACTTTAAATATAACTTAGCAACCGGACAATGTTTGACTGCTCCAGAAATGACCTTGCAACAGTATCCGGTAACTATAAGAAGCGGTCGAATTTTGATTAAGTTTTAGGTAGAGAAAAGTTTCAAGTTTTGAAATTAGATATCTGTGAAAAAGAATGTAAGGACATTCCAAGGAGCGTCCCTACAATTATTTTAGGAAATGCTGGGGCACAATAATATTTATGTGCCCTATTTTTATAGATTATGTCTCCTAGAAAACCACTTGATCTAGCAATTAGATGAGAGAAGAATCACTGATATTAGTTAACCGACTTGCGATCTGCTCTGGACTAGCTAAAGTATTTTCTAGAGTAGTTAAAAGTTGGTTATCTAATTTTAAAAGCGGGTAGTGGGTGGGGAGATGGAGAGATGGGGAGTGTGAGGAGATGGGGAGATGGGGAGATCGAGTCCGTTGGTATCGTTTGTGTAAACCTAAGGGTGAATATCTACTCTGACTCCTACCCCTGCCAAAAGACTTTTTCAGCAAACCCTAATTATTAATTATTAATTATTAATTATTAATTGTTGAAACCTACCACCTAATAACTTTACGGTCGCTAATTATCCGGACATAATATAACTACAACTTGTCAATCTTCAATGCGATCGCGCACTTGACCTTTTTCTGCATTCTTCTCTAAAAACTCAATTATCTTGCCAGAAACATCTACTCCTGTAGCTGCTTCTATTCCTTCTAAACCGGGAGAAGAATTCACTTCCATTACCACTGGGCCATGATTAGAGCGTAACAAATCTACTCCAGCAACTCTCAACCCCATTGCTTTAGCTGAACGCACAGCAGTTGAACATTCTTCAGGAGTTAATTTAATCTTTTCTGCTTTACCACCTCGATGCAAGTTGGAGCGAAACTCACCCTCAGCTCCTTGTCTTTTCATAGATGCTATTACTTTATCTCCTACTACAAAACATCGCAGGTCTGCACCACCTGCTTCTTCAATAAATTCTTGCACTAAAATATTAGCATCCAAGCCACGAAAAGCTTCAATAACTGACTTAGCAGCTTGATAAGTTTCTGTTAAAACTACTCCTATTCCTTGAGTTCCTTCTAATAGTTTAATGACCAAAGGAGCACCTCCCACGGTATTAATTAAACCATCAATATCTTTAGTGGAATGAGCAAACCCAGTTACAGGTAATCCAATTCCTTCTCTAGCTAATAATTGCAAACAATGTAATTTATCACGAGACCGAGAAATGCCTTGAGAAGGATTTGGGGTAAACACTCCCATCATTTCAAACTGTCTAACTACAGCCGTTCCATAAAATGTTTTAGAAGCACCAATGCGAGGAATAATAGCATCAAATCCTTCCAAAGGTTCACCCATATAAATCACTTGAGGCTTCATTGAAGTAATATTCATATAACACCGCAAGTAATCAATAACTTGCACTTTGTGACCTTGTTTTTTCCCTGCCTCTAGCAATTTTTTAGTTGAATAAAGAGTTGGGTCAGTGGATAAAATAGCGATTTTCATTTTGTTCTTTTCTACAATTTTTTCCTCTTATTTTTGACTATTTCTTGGGTTTTTATCTAAATAGGATTTGCCTGGGTCAATCAAGAAAAATTCTCGCACTGCTTGTCGCCCTAATAACATTCTAAATCCCATTAATTCCCGATTAGTTAATGTTAACTCAACTTGCCATTTTTTTTGCATTAAATGTACTTCTGTGAGAATAACAGGCCGTAATTCTGCTTGCCCACTAGAACTACGAACATGACGTTCATCTATTAATTGTGCTTCAGCAATTACCGTTTGATTCGTATCTCGTTGTTTAGGATGAATTTTAAATCTTACTCTTGGTTTATGATCAATTTCAAAGGTCTCAATATCAAAAGCGTGTAAACTAGAAGTACGAGCGCCAGTATCGATTTTTGCCTTGATTTTAGTAATGCCAATTTCCGGTAATTTTATCCATTCGCGCCAGCCAATAATTGGTAATTCTTGATGTTTCATTTTGAGTTTTAGGGAATAGGGAGTAGGGAGTAGGGATTAGGAGTTGTAGGGTGCGTTAGACGGTTAAAATTTAGACTGCGAAAACATTTAACAATCCGTCGTAACGCACCATTTGAGTTGTGTCACTCTACTACATACTATTACTTTTGACTTTTAAGTTTTAACTCATATCATAAGATGGTGCGTTACGGCGCAATTTTACGTTTTGAAGTACAACCACATTTACATGGTTGCGCCTCACGCACCCTACTGGACTGATACAGCTAAAACTGTGCATTAGGGGGTAGGGGAGTAGGGAAGTAGGGGACCCACCCCTAACCCCGACCGTGGAGGGGAGTATGGGAGAAATTAAAAAATATATATCTTCACCAAAACCCATGCAGGACTACCAAATATAGTTGTAATTTTTCCCTATTCCCTGTTCCCTATTCCCTGTTCCCTATTCTTTCTATAAAAGGGTCGCTTAACAACAATAGCTGCATAATTTTTACCCCTAACTTCTACCTCCAATTTTTGACCTACCTTAGCTAATTTTTTAGGTAAATAAGCTAGAGCGATCGCCTTTCCTAAACTTGGAGACTTAGTACCGCTGGTAACTTCCCCTACCACTTTGCCATCACTCAAAACAGGATAACCATGACGAGCAATAGAGCGATCGAGCATTTCCAAACCCACCAAACGTTTTGAGACTCCTTCTGCTTTTTGTGTTTCCAATACTTGACGACCAATAAATTCACCCTTTTTATCCAGATGAACTAACCAACTTAAACCCGCTTCCAGAGGAGTAGTCTCAGTATCAATATCTTGACCGTAAAGTGCCATTGCTGCTTCTAAACGTAGAGTATCTCTTGCTCCCAAACCGCAGGGAGTAACGCCAGCACTCAACAAACTGCGCCATAACTCCACACCCACGGAGGAATCTACCATAATTTCAAACCCATCTTCCCCAGTGTAACCTGTTCTAGCAATAAAACCAGGTTGCTCCAATACAGTAATATCTGAATGTCCGAAAAATCCAATTGCTGCCAAATTTTCCTTGACAAATTGTTGCACATAAGATTCTGCTTCCGGACCTTGTACAGCTAATAACACTTTTTCCTCAGAGACATCTTGAAATTTAACACCACTAGCTTCTAAATGACTTAATATCCATGCTTTATCATTAGCTTTAGTGGCAGCATTCACAATCATAAAACCCCGTGCTTCGTTGGTAAGGGGGTCATCACTTTGACGATAGAAAATAAAGTCATCAATAATGCCTCCCTCAGAGTTTAATAAGACAGTATATTGCGCTCTACCAGGTTCTAAACTGCTTAAGTCGGAAGGTACTAAATATTGGATTTTCTTAATTAGATCGTGACCTTGAGCGATAAACTTGCCCATGTGGGAAATATCGAACATTCCTGCTTTTGTGCGTACTGCCTCATGTTCAGTGCTGATGCTAGTGTATTGTACTGGCATTTCCCACCCAGAAAATTCTACCATTCTGGCCTTGAGTTCGCTGCATAGGTCATATAAAGGGGTGCGGGAGAGAGGTTGTGTATTAGATTCTGTTGATTTGGCCACTGGTATGTCCCTAATTTAGAATAAACTTTATTGATTTTAGGATATTGTGGTTATTTACAGAGGTTATGAGTCATGAGTCAGGAGGGAAGAGTCAATAGTCATGGATCATCCTGATTTCAATTCACCAGGTAAGTTTGCCGGATGGGGCTACTTTAGGGGAAGAAGACTATATACAGATCAAGGTTATGGTGCTCATCGAAATAGTATGTATGAAATAAATAGTAATCATGGTACAGCCTGCGCTGGTGTAGCTGTAGCGGAGGCTGATGCTGCGGTTACAGTCGTTGCTGCCCCTGGATTCGGCACGACCTTCCGTTTGTCGTTGCGGACAGATATAAACCACTTCATTTTTGATCAGAGGTCTTGCATGAGTGGATGTCCTTTTAATGGTAACAAGGTCTTCTTGAACGGCAATGACCTGTGCCGGATTGAATGTTTGTGCCATAGTTATTATGGTTATTATTGTTTATTGAAATTATTTAGAGGAATACCGTGATTATCAGCAATGTCATTATTATATTTTGCTTTGCGTTCGATTGATGGTAGTTCTAGTCTTTAGCATTAGTATTTGATTTAACCATAAGACTGAAATTCTAAGAATCAAGAGGACTTTTCACCTCCTAAAATAAAATGTTCTGCTTCCCTTGACAAGCAGGAGGTATTTTTTTATGATCATAAAAAAATACAGGGGGAGAATACCACCTCACCTCACCTCAAACCAGCAGTCGGGATTTCCCAGGTTAAGGAGTCCCGTGTAGTCGTGTAAGCGCAACATCGGAAGTATGTAAATAGGCAGGACAATAATTTTGACACTCTGCGGTCTAAAGACGCGCAGATTCTTAATTCGTCCAGAAATGAACTCTTAAAGGCGTTGTCAAAGCGCCTCTACTTAGTTGGCTCAAGTCAAGACCAAGCTTTCCAGATACTTTTCT
>NZ_JAAHGB010000079.1:0-26048 GCF_010672695.1 Okeania sp. SIO1H4 | reverse complement strand
GAGCACCATCTAATCCTGGAGTTCCTGGTACACCTGCCGGACCTACTGGACCTGCTGGACCTGCGAGACCAGGAGCGCCATCTAATCCTGGAGTTCCTGGTACACCTGCCGGACCTACTGGACCTGCCGGACCTGCGAGACCAGGAGCGCCATCTAATCCTGGAGCACCAGGAGCGCCATCTAATCCTGGAGTTCCTGGTACACCTGCCGGACCTACTGGACCTGCCGGACCTACTGGACCTGCCGGACCTGCGAGACCAGGAGCACCATCTAGTCCTGGAGCACCAGGAGCACCATCTAATCCTGGAGTTCCTGGTACACCTGCCGGACCTACTGGACCTGCTGGACCTGCGAGACCAGGAGCGCCATCTAATCCTGGAGTTCCTGGTACACCTGCCGGACCTACTGGACCTGCTGGACCTGCGAGACCAGGAGCGCCATCTAATCCTGGAGTTCCTGGTACACCTGCCGGACCTACTGGACCTGCCGGACCTGCGAGACCAGGAGCGCCATCTAATCCTGGAGTTCCTGGTACACCTGCCGGACCTACTGGACCTGCTGGACCTGCCGGACCAGCAGCACCAGGAGTACCATCTAATCCAGGTGTTCCTGGTACACCTGCCGGACCTACTGGACCAGCGGGACCAGCCGGACCAGGAGTACCATCTAATCCTGGAGTTCCTGGTACACCTGCCGGACCTACTGGACCTGCCGGACCAGGAGCACCAGGTATTAGTGGAATAGGAACTTCTACAAACTGATTAGAAGGAATTGACGGCCCAGGGACTAACTCAACACCTGTTACAGTTACTGGTTGTCCAGGTACAAGGGTTTCAATTTCATTAGAAACTACTTGTTGTGCATCTGGAGCTTGAATTTGTTGTGCTGCGATAGAAGAATCATTTTTTTCTAATAGTGCTAATACTCTGTAAGTCTGAGCATCTTCACCTACTGCTTTGACTTCTAGGTATTTTTTGCCAGCTATTTCTATATCTGATATTTGTAATTCATTAGCTATCACCCCATCCAATAGGAATGGAATTTGTAACCCATCCAGATTATTATCTGCAAATGAAGTTACTACATCACTTTCACTATCTAAGTCTGGAATAAATAAATTTCTTAAATTTGATCCTGCTACAGTTTCAGGACTAGGCTGCATAAATGCAATTTCATTGTCAAATAATATCGGGATTCCATTGTTAGTTATGATCTCTACACTGACATCTTGTAGTGCTATTTCTCCTTCATTGCTCAAAGCATCTTCAGAGAAGAATAAGACTAAGTTTTCCTCAGCCGAATTACCAAGTGGAAGAGGAACCGAAAGTGTGCTCGGTTCCTGAAAAAAGTTAGGAGAACCGTCCATTGGCTATTTTTCTCAATAAATAAAATAATTTCTCCCAAATTATAAGTGAGAATTTCACTTTTGAAAATAATAATTATATATTTATAGCTATAGACATACTAGGTACATTTAAGTAATTCTAAATTTATTAACTGGCCAAATATTTATGCTATCCAAAGCTAAATTTTTCTTGAATTCAAAGACCTAAACAATTTATACTTAACTTTGATTGAAATAGATGCCATATTTAAAAACTTTCAAACTAAATTTCTCTAAAGCTATTAATCTTTGAGGGTTTTATAAATGCAAACACATCAGATACCATTCCAGCTTATAATTTTTTTAGTCTCAATAATTTACTGAATGCCTATATTAATTCCATGAGATACTGTGCACTTTAATATTATGTAAAAGAAACGATTCAAGAAACATTTCAATATCTAACTAAAAAAAATAAATAAATTTAAGGACGTTGATTTTTTTCTAAAGTTCCCTAATGACAAAATACATAACACAATACTTAAACTATTAAGATTTTCTTTTGAACTCTAATTCTGAATTTACACTCAATCAAAATGACTAACTCAACAGACATTCTTACCTTGGCACGTTGGTTAGCAGCCGACTTTAGTAACCAACAACAAGCCTTTGAAAACCCTCCCCTCTTTGCCCACATTCGCGTTTGTATGCGTCCACTGCCCTATGAACTCTTAAATGGACTCAGCCTCTATCTAGAGCAAGCTTACGACATTACCCTTAATCAACCCTACCGAGTCCGAATACTAAAATTAGTCCCTGCAGCAGACCATATCGATATTGAAAACTACGCCATAGATCAAGAAGAAGCATTTTACGGAGCTTCTCGCGATCCTCAACGCTTACAAGCATTCAAAACTGAACAAATACAGAAACTACCTGGTTGTAACTTTATTACAAAATGGACTGGTAATAGCTTTAAAGGTGAAGTAGAACCAGGAAAAGCTTGTACTGTAGTCCGCAAAGGCCAAACTACCTACTTAGATAGCCATTTTGAGATAGATGAACATAAATTTATTAGCCATGACCGAGGTCGCAACCCTGAAACTGATGAGCATATCTGGGGAGCAATTGCTGGGCCTTTTGAATTTATTCGTTGGACTAGCTTTGCCAACGAAGTTACTTTATAAATCTTCTTAAATATCAGAAAATTTGCTACTTCAACTTTTCTAAATAATTAGCAGTATTAACACAGATACTGGGAATCAAAGTTCATTAGGGTAATAAGACTTATTCATTAGAATTTTTAGCTATTCCGCCGAGAAGCCCCCCCGCTCTACCGATAGATGAGCGTCGTATGGGATAGGCGGGTCAATTCAGGGGTTCAATGCCCCGAAAATTGACAAATGGATTTGTAACTCAAATCTATAATCTTGCGCGACTATAGTTTATAGGAAATTCAATTCACTCTAATATGTTGCGAGTTGTCAAAGTCAGATTATATCCAAATACACAACAAAAGCAGTTGCTAGAGCAAAGCTTTGGTAATTGTCGTTGGCTGTGGAATTACTCTCTGAACTTGATGAACGAAACATATAAAAACACTGGTAAAGGATTATCAGGTTATGAGGTGAAAAAACTTATACCTTCTCTTAAGAAAGAACATGAATGGTTAAAGCTAACCTATTCTCAGTGCTTACAACAAGTCTGTTTAAATCTGGGTGTTGCTTTTAACAACTTCTTTGAGAAACGAACTAAATACCCTAGGTTTAAATCAAAACATGGCAAGCAGTCTATTCAATATCCTCAGAATGTTACAATTCTTAAACAGGGCTTAAAACTTCCAAAAATAGGAGAAGTTAAAGCTATTGTCCATAGACTTGTTGAGGGTAAAATCAAAACCGTTACTGTATCTAAAAATCAATGCCATCAATATTTTGCTTCTATATTGTTTGAGGATTCTCAAGAAAAACCAGCAGAACGCACTGATGGTAAAGCAATAGGAATTGACGTTGGTTTAACCCATTTCTGTATTACCAGTGATGGTTCTAAGTTTGACAATCCTAAGTTTTTAACTAAATATGAAAACAATTTAAAATGGAAGCAACAGCAATTATGTAGAAAGAAAAAAGGTTCTAATAACTGCAACAAAGCCAAAAAGAAAGTTGCTATAGTTTATCATTTTCTTTGTGGGTTTAATACCCCACCGTCTACACGGTGTTCAAAATTACTTGGGGGAGCGAATCCCCATGTAATTTTCCTCCTGTCTCCTGTCTCCTGTCTCCTGTCTCCTTCTTCAACGTAAAATTGCTAACTGTCGTGAAGATTTTCTACACAAGCTATCGCGTAGGATAGTTGACGAAAACCAAGTCATAGTAACTGAAAATCTTAATGTCAAAAGAATGATGAAAAATCATTGTCTAGCCAAGGCAATAGGACAAGTTGGATGGGGAATGTTTATGACTATGCTGAAGTATAAGGCAGAAAATGAAGGCAAGGTTTATCAAGAGGTTGATAGATTTTTCCCCAGTTCTAAAACTGGCCATATTTGCTTAAACCAAGTAGGAAGTTTACCTCTTGATGTCAGACAGTGGACTTGTGAAAATTGCCAGACAACCCATGACAGGGATATCAATGCTGCAATTAACCTCAGAGAGGAGGGACTACGAATTTTGACCTGTGGGACGCGGGACAAAGCCTATCGCCAGACTGTAAGTCGTATTAATAGAGGACGTAAGAAATCTACTACTACGCTGGTCTCTGGGTTGTGGCCTATGTTGTACGCTTGCGTCAGCGCCGGGACAGTTCACCCAGTTGCATTTGATTTAAACAAGAAATGCCATAAAGTTCCAATACCTGATACATTAAGCCAATATCAGTAAGCAAGATTCAAAGTAAGTTTATGAAAGTCCTGGTAATTGGTGGCGATGGCTACTGCGGTTGGGCAACCGCTCTTTATCTTTCCAATCAAGGTTATGAAGTAGGTATCCTAGACAGTATGGTTCGGCGACACTGGGATATGCAACTTCAAGTCGAAACTCTGACACCTATTGCCCCGATCCAACAGCGCATTCAACGTTGGAAAGAGTTGACTGGCAAAAAAATTGACTTATATGTAGGAGATATCACTGACTATAATTTCCTGAGTAACACACTACGTCAGTTTGAACCAGAATCTATAGTCCACTTTGGCGAACAGCGTTCTGCTCCATTTTCTATGATTGACCGCGAACACGCTGTTATGACTCAGGTCAATAATGTAGTGGGGACGCTAAATATTCTTTATGCAATGAAAGAGGACTTCCCAGATTGTCACTTGGTGAAACTGGGAACTATGGGAGAATATGGTACACCTAATATAGATATTGAAGAGGGCTATATCACCATTGAACATAATGGGCGCAAAGATACTCTTCCTTATCCTAAACAACCAGGTTCTTTCTACCATCTAAGTAAAGTTCACGATAGTCACAACATTCACTTTGCCTGTAAAATATGGGGACTTCGTGCCACAGACCTCAATCAAGGAATCGTATACGGTGTTGCACTAACTGGCCTCCTAAGTGATGAAATAATCAAAGATGAACTCTTGATTAACCGTCTGGATTATGATGCAGTTTTTGGTACAGCTCTCAATAGATTTTGTATTCAAGCAGCTATTGGACACCCACTGACTGTGTATGGCAAGGGTGGACAAACTCGTGGCTTGTTAGATATTAGAGATACAGTCCGTTGCATGGAAATAGCGATCGCTAATCCTGCAGAAGCAGGTAAATTTAGAGTCTTTAATCAATTTACTGAAATGTTCAGTGTTGGTGACTTGGCAATGATGGTCCAAAAAGCAGGTAAAGCTTTTAAAGATAAAGCAGGTAAAGATTTGAATTTAGCTCCAGATGATTTAGATAATTTGGATAATGTAGAAATTAATTACCTCGAAAATCCTAGAGTGGAATTAGAGCAACATTATTTCAATGCTAAAAACACAAATCTCTTAGATCTTGGCTTGCAACCTCATTATTTATCTGATTCTCTGTTAGATTCTCTGCTAAATTATGCTATTCAATACAAGCAACGTGTAGATAAAGATCATATTCTGCCCAAGGTATCTTGGAAACGATAAACTGTCTATAAAAATCATGGAGGTAATAGTTTTTACTATTACCTCTGTTTGGTTAAATAATTTTCAAAAAGAAGCGATCGCCAGTTATAAATTTAATGGTTTAGTTAGGGCTTGCTGATTAAATCTAAAAGCAAGACATAAAAAGACTAAAGAATTTTTGGAGTCGAATTGCAGTGCAAATTTTTCACCTCTTTATGCTCAAAAAGGAGCGTATTTTAGGCGCATAGTTGGGCAGAAAAATCATTCTTACAAAACGCCCGCTCCTACCTCCTATAAATTCCAATTTCTCCTGTCTCCTGTCTCCAGTATTCCCCTCCTGGGAGGGGTTAGGGGTGGGTTGTCTCCTACCCCTACCACTCATACTTTTTCAGCAAACCCTAGTTAATATGCAGCTAGCCACACAAACCTACTTAACTCAAACAAATTAGTAATTGGCCAACTAATGGTAAATAGATATTAGCATAATTTGATGAAAACTCTGTGGTTGTCTACTAAGCATATAGGCTATAAATCATTAATTTTGCAGCGTCAAAAGGTTATTTTGGTGGTGAGTTTAGCCTGAATAGAATGAGTTGGATTAAAACCAACTTTTTATGGATGATGTATCGTTCTGCATGGGGCAGCAAAACAGGACAAGAAATAATTCTGGCTGTAACTATCAAACGTACAGCATTTGATGGAATTTGAACAAAAGGAATACATTCAAAATTTATTCCCACTATCTATAAAATTCAAGAAGAATGGAAAGAACTTGTGGGGCGATCAAGTATTAGACTGCAATGGGGTCTCGATCATAATCCCATGGGTGAAACTCTACGAAAGTATAGCCGAGATTGGATTGTGAAGATAGAAAATATTACAGAATTTGTACAACACCAGTGTATCTATAGAAAAGATAGTAAATGGACTTACTTAATCACACCGAAAGAAAATGTTTATCTTTGTTAATAATTATGAGATAATACATAAACTGGGATTATCGGTGTCCTGACTAAATTCAAGAGGTAATAGCTAAACCTGTTACCATGCAAAAAAATAAATATTCTGACTAATATTTTTCCAGCTAATATACTTATGAGGATAGCCCTTTTTACCGAAACATTTTTACCAAAAATAGATGGTATAGTTACCCGTCTATGCCATACTGTTGAACATCTGCAACGTTCTGGGGACCAAGTGCTAATATTTTCCCCCGAGGGAGGACTAAAAGAATATCAAGGAGCAAAAATTTGTGGCATTGAGGGTTTTCCCTTACCCCTCTATCCAGAATTAAAATTAGCAATACCCACTCCTACTATTGGTAAACAGTTAGAGCTGTTTCAGCCAGATATAATTCATGTAGCTAACCCAGCAGTATTAGGCTTAGGTGGCCTCTACTATGCTAAAAAGCTGAATATACCACTCGTAGCATCTTATCATACCCACCTTCCTCAATACCTACATCATTATGGTTTAGGAATGTTCGAAGGGTTGCTTTGGGAATTACTCAAATCAGGCCATAATCAAGCAGACTTAAATCTTTGTACCTCTACAGCAATGGTAGAAGAATTAAGCAACCACGGCATTGAGCGAGTAGACCTTTGGCAGCGCGGAGTTGATACAGAATTATTTCAGCCCCACCATGCTAGTCAAGAAATGCGCCATCGCCTCAGTCAAGGAAATCCAGATAGTGCAATACTACTATACGTTGGCCGTTTAGGTGCAGAAAAAGAGATTGACCGTATTAAACCAATCCTGGAGGCCATCCCCAATGCTTGTCTAGCTCTTGTAGGAGATGGACCTAACCGAGAATCCCTAGAACAACATTTTGCAGACACTCCCACACACTTTGTGGGCTATCTCCGGGGTCAAGAGCTGGCCTCTGCCTATGCATCTGCTGATGCTTTCATCTTTCCCTCTCGCACTGAAACTTTAGGATTGGTACTTTTAGAGGCTATGGCCGCCGGCACTCCTGTAGTAGCAGCTAATTCTGGAGGTATTCCTGATATTGTTACAAATGGAATAAATGGCTATCTATTCGATCCTGTTGATGAAAAAGGAGCGATAGGAGCTACTCAAAGCCTCTTAGCTCATTCAGAGGAACGAGAAACTCTACGTCAAAATGCCAGATCTGAAGCAGAATCTTGGGGATGGTCAGCAGCAACTCAGCAGTTAAGAAACTATTATCAAAAAGTTATTTCTGCCTATTCTATACCATCAGCAGCATAACTAAAGCTATTTGCGATCGCTAACTTCATCTAAATCAAAGGGTGCTATGGATGGAAATTTTTGATGGTAGGGAAAAACTGGAATTTATAGCAGGTAACAGAAAATTTTTCTTGTGAAACCTCTAAAGGAAGTACATTAAATAAATACAAAAAATTTGATGATTGCTAGATATGCTAAAGAGAGTAAACTGTCTGGCTATTAGGGTTGACAAAACAACTTTACATAATTTATTGTCCAGGTTACCCATATCTAAATCATAGATTTTAGATATGGACTGCGGGATATTAAATTCATTTGTGATAATTAAGTAGACTAAAACTAGTCTTGACACTCTCCCGTTAAATCCCTCGATTATAATGGGAGATTCTTGTTTCACTAGCACAACGCTAGGGCTACATACATTCTTAACTAGGCAGCAAATTAAATAAACTGAGTTGCCAGACCGTCTCCAGAAGGATTGTTGCTCTGTCTTTACACTGACGTTTCCTCCGGGTAGGCGGTGCGCTTTCCCCTGGCCTTGTGCCCTTTTTGCTATTGATATAACTATAACACCAAAAATGCGGGCGCGTATTGCTCAATTATTTTTCTGGTTGAAATTTAGGCGTTGGTAATTGGTAAGATGATTTTCTGGTAAGCGTAACACCCCTTGCCTACTTTGGTTAGGTATTCGGAGCTATTACAGAAGGATGACCCTTAAAGTTTCATCTCGCTTGTTTACCAACACCGAAATTTATCTCTAGGTTGTCTGCGTAGATTTCCCGCACAGTAGTTACGCCCCATGTCACCGTTAAATCTCGTGATTAAAACCGGAGTCCTCTTTCAAAATTTATGATAGGATTTAGCTAACCATATAATTGTCCTAACTTTTCTAGATTTATGCCCTACTATTGGAATAAATATACTTAGATATAGTCTAATTTAGTATAATAACATTTTTTTTGTAAGTAAAAAACTTTATCTACTTGGAAAAAATTAAACCCAGAGAAAATATAGACTTAAGTTGGAGTAATTTAACTTTAAGATCAAGCAGTTCAAATGACATTCTCTAACGCTGTTGGTAGTATTCTGGCAACATTGACTCAAGTTGATCGTATGGGTCTACTGGCAACTCGCGTGAAGGATTTGCCAGTAGGAGAGTTTGTTTGTCTGCTAGAGTTTATTACTGCTGAATTTCATCAATATCTACGAGCTATTGACTTAATTAACAATAAAGGTGTTGAAACTTTACTAGAACAACTATTAGATGCCTTTACTATCAAAATTGGTCAAATCCTGAAAGCAGATCAAACAACTATTTTCTTAGTTAACCAAGAGAAAAAACAACTTTGGTATAAGACTATTCTCGAAAGTACGGGTAAGTCCCAAGATTACCACTTACCAATTAATGTTGGTATTTTAGGCCATGTGGCCACAACAGGAGAAGCGCTCAATATTGCTGATGCCAAAACTCATCCACTCTTCAGGGAAGAAGTAGACCAACCTCCAGGCTATGATACTCGTACTATCCTCTGTATACCAGTTTTCAGCACCACCAGCTCTAACAAACCAGTAGCAGTAGTACGACTACTTAATAAAGCGAATGATGTCCCTTTTGACAAAGAGGATGAGCAACTATTCCGCTCTTTCGGTGATTCAATGGGAATTATTATAGAAAGTTGTCAATCATTTTATGTAGCAGCTAGGAATCAGCGAGGGGTTTCAGCATTACTGAAAGCAACCACAACTTTAGGTCAAAGTCTAGACTTGGAAACAACTTTAAGAGCTGTAATGGATCAAGCTTGTAATTTAATGCAAGCAGACCGTAGCACATTGTTTCTACTTAGTAAAGAAACAAATGAACTTTGGACTAAGGTAGCGACAGCAGATGAAAAAAAAATGGTGGAAATTAGAATTCCTGCCAATCGAGGTATAGCTGGTTATGTTGCTTCTACTGGAGAAACTCTTAATATTCCTGATGCTTATATAGATCCTCGTTTTGACCCTAGTACAGATCAAAAAACAGGTTATCAAACAAGAAATATTCTCTGTATGCCTGTGTATAATGCTAAGGGCGAATTGATTGGAGTAACTCAGTTAATTAATAAAAATCAAGGTAGTTTTAATTCTTCAGATGAAAAATTTTTGTTAGCTTTTAATGCTCAAGCAGGTATTGCCCTTCAGAATTCTCAACTTTTTGAAAATGTTTTGGTAGAAAAGCAATATCAGAAAGATATTCTACAAAGTTTGTCTGATGTTGTAATTTCTACAAATATGCAAGGCAGAATTGTGACTATCAATGGAGCAGCTTTAGAAATGTTAGGTTGTCCTATTGACAAAGAGATAAAAGGTAAAACAAATAGACAACTTTGGGAGGAAAAACTGATTGGTAGATATGTATGGGAAGTTATACCAATTGAAAATTTACAGTTTCGTTTAGAAGATAGTTTACAGCATGGTACTAGACAATATGTTCCAGAGCAAAATTTACGAGTAGGTTCTTTTATAAAATTTGAAGGTGAAGAAGAAATAGCTTATATTTTAGCAGTTCCCGACCAAAAAAATCCTAATATTTTTATTCTTTGGGGAGAAGAAACACCGACCAATTTAGAGGCAAATTTAGTTCAAAATAACCACATGGATTTTAGCAGATTAATAGATGTATCTGAACTAGATAGAGTCCTTGAACGTAGTTTGAATCTAACAGTTAATCCCCTCACTAATCCTGAAGGTGGTGTGCGTGGTGGATTGGTAGTTCTTGAAGATATTAGTCAAGAAAAACGCATGAAAAATACCATGTATCGCTACATGACTCCAGAGGTTGCAGAACAAGTAATGGCTTTAGCTGAAGATGCTTTACTTGAAGGAGAGCGCAAGGAAGTAACTATTTTATTTTCTGATATTCGAGGTTATACAACTCTTACAGAAAACCTAGAAGCTTCTGAAGTAGTTAAGCTTCTAAATCAATATTTTGAAACAATGGTAGAGGCAGTATTTGACCATGAAGGAACTTTAGATAAGTTTATTGGAGATGCTTTAATGGCTGTTTTTGGTGCACCATTACCTTTAGAAAATCATGCTTTAATGGCGGTTAAAACTGCTTTAGATATGCGTCATCGTCTCCGAAAATTTAATGAGTCTCGTCCCGATCAACCACAATTTAAAATTGGTATTGGTATTAGTTCAGGGGAGGTAGTATCTGGTAATATTGGTTCAAAAAAACGAATGGATTATACAGTAATTGGTGATGGTGTAAATTTGAGTTCCCGTTTAGAATCAATTACTAAACATTATGGCTGCGATATTATTTTAAGTGAGTTTACTTATGAACTTTGTCGCGATTATGTTAGGGTCAGAGAATTGGATAAGGTTAAAGTTAAAGGTAAGCAAAAATCTGTAAGTATATATGAATTGATTGGTGCAATTTCAGATAATATTGACCAGGAAACAGAACAGTTTTTAGAACTTTATTCTAGAGCTAGAAAAGCTTATATGGAAAGGAATTTTGCTTTGGCTGTTAGTTACTTTGAGAGAGCTAAAAAAATGAGACCTGATGATGAAGCTGTTGGTACACATATTCAACGATCGGTTAAGCATATAACAAATCCACCACCAAATGATTGGGATGGAAGTTATACTATGATAACTAAATAGTTAAAGTTAGGAATATAGCAGAACAAAGAAGGAAGAATAAAGAAGGAAGAAGGAAAAACCTTGGGTTGTTTGAGTTTTTAAGCTTTTGATATTTCTGGGCAATTTGCTTAGACTGGATATAAGCAAGAATTCAATCCCAATTGAATACTTGACTAAATGCCAACTACTTAATAATTAATAATGTTTTAAATTTGTCGGTCTAAAAAATTTGGATGTATGATAAATTAAGCAATTATCTATATAAGTAGATAGATAAAATTATTTGTATACTTACTACTCAGATATATTTTCTGTTCAATTATTCTCTATACCCCCAAATACTTAATATGAAATTGACAATATTCGCAATCATAATGATTTTATCCCAACTTGGCTGGATAAATTCAGCAAAAGCAGCTAACCCAGCAGCTATTAGAAGACTATTAAAAACTAATGAATGTTCGGGATGTGACCTTAGTAAAGCAAACTTATATAATGCTAACTTGATTGGAGCTGACCTTGAAGGTGCAAATCTTGAAGGAGCAAATTTATCTGGGGCAAATCTTGCTGTTACTAATCTTATTGGTGCTAATCTTTCTAATGCCAATCTCTCTAGAGCAAAAATGAATGATGCAGATCTTCGAGGTGCAGATTTAACAGATACTTACCTAGCTCATGCTAATTTATCTAGAGCTTATCTGACAGGAGCAACTTTAGAAAATGCTAATCTATTTGAAGCTAATTTGATTGAATCTGTTGTTAGTGGGGCTAATTTTTCTAATGCAAATTTACGTCAGTCATATTGGTTGAGAGCTAATTTAGAAAATGCCAATATGAGTGAGTCTGACCTTTTTAATGCTGATATGCGTCAAGCAAATTTGAAAGATGTAAATTTTTCTAATGCGAACCTTGCTAAAGCAAAACTAATTGAAACAAATATAACTCTTGCTAATCTTAGTGGAGCTAATTTAGAAGGGGTTAATTTGCGTGGTACAACCATAGGTCCAAGTGTATGTTTACTCACTAATTTTATTGCTTGTGCTCCTGAAAAAATAGTTCCTGAAGTACTTCCTGAAGTAGCTCCTAAAGTAGTTCCTGAAGTTCAAGAAGAAGGTAAAGAAAAGGTTTATAAATAAATATTTTGGAGTCAATTAAGTTATCAGTTAGCCTTCTCCAGAGGAGCTGCAGACTTCAGTTATCAGTATCGCCTGAAATAGGAAGGCAAGAAAATGCAGAATTTTCTTTTTTATCCCTTTAAAAGTGGAGGTTTGATAACTTATTTTTGTGGTCAAACTAATATACAGTTCTAAGTAGTTTGAGGATGGTCAGTATTGACAAGAGAAAATGAAAGAAAATGAATTTTTCTCACTGCTTACCATCAAGAGTGAATTATATATTTTTTGTTTCAGGTTTTCTTTACCAAATCTCAAGCATTTTTCCTACATCTTCTTAAGAGTAAAGAGTAGGAAGCAGGGAGCAGGGAAATTAGGAATAAGATATGTTAACTTAATTTCTATAATCTTTAAAAATATTACTGAACTTACTTATTATCTGAATAACTGAAGTGTTGAAGAAGTATAACATTATTTTTGGGAATTGGTATTAGAAGTCAGGAGCAGAGAAGAAGAAGGGAAAGTTTTTTGCTATTGGTGCATAGTAATGGTAAAAATTAGGGGGAACCATAATTTTTTCACGACTTCCTCTGAAAATACTGTTGAATATCTTGGAGAATAAATATTTAGGTATAGCAATGTGCGCTGGCATATTTACAAATTACAAGAGGTGTCCAATAGCTAAAAGTCTTATATTATAGGTTTTTTATTCCCCCTTCCGGAGTGTTGCCTGTTGCCTGTTGCCTGCGCACAGCGCTATAAATACCAAATTTTGTTCTTAAACATTACTATGCAGGACTACAAGTTTTTTTCATAGCAGTTGAAGAAAACAAACATGAAATATCAAAAGCTTAAAACTCAGACAACGCAAGATTTTTCCTTCTATCCTAGATAACTAAAGCCTTCTTCCTTCTACTATATTGCTAATTATCTGGACGCGATAGTAACAATCTATTATGGACGAACATTGGTTATGGTGTCTAAAAATTTCACCTAATAGAAATCAAAATGTTCGCCAAATAAAGTCTTGTTGCTCAACTTAAATAATTTGGATGATAAATTTTACCAAGGGAATGATCAGAATTAATTTCTATGATTAAATCTACTAATTCAGTATTTTTTATCAGTGGGTTAATAAATAATTCTGGATGTAATGCTTTCCAAAAATACTCCACAAACTTTTCAATTTGATCGTTGCTCATTCCCGACTTTCCAGAAGCAATCATTTGTTGTTCTGCTTGTTGTCGCCATTGTTTAGAAAAGCGATAATCATTAGGGTATAAAACAATTAATTTATCTAACTTTTGCCAAAGAGGTAAATAGTCTATTAATTTTCTATTCATATCACGGGCAAATTTTCGGTCTGTTTCTGTAATAATAGGTGGTGGTGCAGCATTAAAAACTTTCTCAGCAATTGGTCTAACTCCAACAAACCAACCTTCAAATAAAACAATATCAACTTTACTTACCATCTCAGGTTCAATTCTATCTCCAGCACCATTAAAAAGAGATTTATTAAACCTGGGAATTGGAATTAAGTTATCGGAACTTTGATTGTTAGATTGACGTAATTTATCTAAAGTTTCTATTCCTAAACTAATATCGTGGGTTCCTGGAGGACCGCGCCAAATTAATCGGGAATCTTGTTTTTGTAATAGTTGACGTTCAGCGTAAGTTTTATAAATATCATCAATAGAAATAGATATTGTATTGTAGCCAAGTTTATCTAAAATCAAGATTAAAATTTTAGCCAGAGTAGTTTTACCTGTTCCTTGTCCGCCTAAAATACCTTGAACTAATGGATGGCTTAAATTTTGACGCTTACCTGCTAATTTTATCCCTAAAGGCAACCAAAATTTCCATAAATTTTCGAGAGTATTATTATCCTTCAAGGGTAATTTATGATAGTCAGTAATTACAGATTGAAATACAAGCGATCGCTCTCTAATTACTTCTCTCACATTTTCTAAATTAATGTTAAAAACCTGGGCACGTTTTCGGTCTATTAATTCCTGAGTTTCTAAGATTTCTAACTCTTTTTTTCCTAGAAACTTTCTTACCTTTAAAGTCTCTAAAATTTGTACTAGAGATAAATTGGAAAATTCCATAAAAATCAAATTAACTATTGAATAAGGTTGTAGGTTTTAGGTTAAAAAAGTTAACCACCTCACCTTAGGAGAATAGTGAAAATATTAATATAACTCTATAATATAAAATCCGGTTGAATACTTATCTTATGTTTGGGGGTGGGAAGTGTGGGGAGAAGGGGAGGTCGAGAGATTGAAGGCGAGAAAGTGTGGATAGAATTATAAAAATATACTGTATAACCAGATTCTATATAATTTAGGAAATGTAGATATTTGTTTAAAGAGAACATGAAACACAAATATATTAATCATTACTTTAAGCAGTAGTCAGCAAGTAAGCAGTGAGCATTTAACTTATATTTATACTGAAACCTATAGAAATGTCATTTCAAAAGTAATTTCAACCCAAGATGATAATTGAAAGCTAGTTAACTACTAAGTAGTCGGACAAAATTAAAGTTTAGTATCTCACAACTAAAACTTCAAACCTACGACCCCAAGCTGAAAGCTAGTTAAGTGCTAAATAGTCGGGCAAAATTAAAGTTTATATCTCAAACCTACCTAACTAAAACCTACCACCCCAAGTTTATAGCTGAAAGATAGTTAACTGCTAAGTAGTCGGACAAAATTAAAGTTTAATACCTAAAACCTAAAACCTACGACCCAAAGCTGATAGTTGAAAGCTAGTTAACTGCTAAGTAGTCGGACAAAATTAAAGTTTAATACCTAAAACCTAAAACTTCAAACCTACGACCCCAAGCTGATAGTTGAAAGCTAATTAACTGCTAAGTAGTCGGACAAAATTAAAGTTTAATACCTAAAACCTAAAACTTCAAACCTAAAACTTCAAACCTACGACCCCAAGCTGATAGTTGAAAGCTAATTAACTGCTAAGTAGTCGGACAAAATTAAAGTTTAGTATCTCACACCTACCACCTTAACGTAGAGAAAATCTAAGAACCTAATTTGAAAGCTTCTAAAAATAGACCATAAGTAAAACCAATTTTAAAACCATTCAAAATATCTATTCCCAAAGAACGTGCTATTTTACCCTTAATACCATAAGTAAACCAGTTTAATAATTCAGTAATCAGCAAACATATTAAAGCATAAATAACATCTAGGTAACCTTCTTGCCCAGCGATCGTAGAAACCGCAGTCCCAGCAAAATTACCAAATAACAAACTAATAACTAATAGAGAAATTCGACGCCAAGGATTACTCAACCATTGCCTAAACCTTTCACTAATAACATTAAATAATCTATTGATACGGGTACTTTGCATAGATATTGAAGTTAAATATATATATTTTTTTGGACTTTTTAAGTCAATTTGAAAGTTAAAAATACTCTAGGTAGTCTAACATAGCAGAAGAGCAAGCTGTAATTTATCAGGTTAATTGAACAAAATCAGGATGCCTAGTTAAAGAATTAAAAGAAAGAATTAAATTCAAATGAAACTCCAAGCTTATAGACAAACTATTATTACTTTAATATTTTTTTTGTTAGGATTAATTATTGGCAGATTTCAGTTAAAAATATTTTGGGAAACAAATGATTCTGAGACATTTTCTGAATCTCTGTTATTAAACATTCCTACTCAGAAACCTCTACCAATATCTCCAACAAAACAGATTCAAGAATGTAGTCTGCTCATAACTACTTCTCAATCATCAATCATTCGTGGGTCAAAACTGATAAAGGAGCTTTTCGAGTTAGCAACTGTACAGATCGTCCAGTTCGTCTAGCACTACTAGCTAAATCCTCAGACCAATCTTACCAAAAATCTGCTCACTGGGATTTTGCCCCAGGGGAAGGTAGTAATAGAGGATTAGTACTTTCTTTGCCAGAAGAAAAATTAACCTTGAAACCAGGAGATATCCTAGTTATCTTTGCCCAAGATGGCTCTCGTTTATACTGGAGACCTTATGTTGCAGGAGAAACAAAATTTCCTACTTGGAATAGAGAAACATTAGAATGGCTGTTAATTTTAAAGCCTTGAAAAATATTGTTAATGGTCCCTCTTTCAATAGAGGGAATAGGGAATAGGGAATTGTTGATTTCATATCTGGAATTAATGTAAGTAAAACTTTTGCAAGAGGTCTAATACCAAATTGATAAATGTTTGCTACAAATAACTTCCTAGGTATTAGGTAGTAGGTGGTAGGTGGTAGGTTTTAGGTGTTAGAGCTGATTTGTAAACTTAGCTGAAAGTCTTATATGACAGAGCTTTTAGTAATTTAGGACTTAGTGGACAATAACTCGCTAAACCAAAGTTTAGTAAGGAATTCAGCTTCTTAATATTTATTTGATAAATCAGCTCTTAGTTAAATTATTAATTGTTAGTTATTATTAATTATTTACTAGCCAGTTTATTTGTAACATTCTTTTTTCAATTTTGTCTAATTTATAGCTAAATTAGGGTGGAAATTTTAAGACGAATAAAGGATAACTAAATCTGAATGAAATTAATACAAGAATTAGAAATTATCAATTGGTTTAAAACTCAACCAAAAAATCATATTTTAACATTAGGACTGTCTATTTTATGGCTTTGTTTACTTTCTTGGTTAGCCTTTTTTTGTAATTTGGGAAATATTGGTTTAATTGATGAAACAGAGCCACTCTTTGCTGAAGCTGCTCGTCAAATGGTAGAAACTGGAGATTGGATTACACCTTATTTTAATGGAGAAACTCGCTTTGATAAACCACCTTTAATTTATTGGTTAATGGCGATCGCTTATCATCTTTTTGGTATTAATGAATGGTCTGTCCGTCTCCCTTCAGCAATATCTGCAACTGCCTTAATGTGTTTTGGTTTTTACATCCTTTATAGATATGGTTATTATCAACTAAATTCTCAGATCAATCCTAAAAATAAGTTTTTAATGGTGAGATTATTAATAGCATGGATTGGTGCTGCGATGATAGCTTTAAATCCAGAAACTATTGCTTGGGGACGCATTGGAGTTTCTGATATGTTATTAACTGGCTGTATGTGTTCGGCACTATTTGCCTTTTTTATGGGATATGCTTCACAAACAGAAAATACTCATATTCCTCAGCAAAAGAACAGCAAAATACTGAGACAAAATGTTTCATCTGCGCCAGATAAAAATCAATCATCAAAAACTACAAAACTTCCCATCTTTAACAAGTGGTATTTGACTTTTTATATACTAATATCTTTAGCAGTTCTCGCCAAAGGTCCGATTGGAATTGTTTTACCCGCACTGATTATTGGTTCCTTTCTATTATATGTAGGTAATTTTTTTCAAATCTGGCAAGAAATAAATATTCGGCCTGGCATTTTAATTTTTTCAATTATTACATTCCCTTGGTATTTTCTCGTTACTTTAGTTAACGGGAAAGAATATCTTGATAGTTTTTTTGGTCATCACAATTTTGAACGTTTTACCAGTGTTGTTAATCATCATCAAGCACCCTGGTACTTTTACTTTTTAGTCGTACTAATTGGTTTTGCACCTTGGTCTATTTATCTACCAGTAGCGATCGCTAAAACTAAGTTTTGGCAACTCGGTTATTGGCGTAGTCAACCTAGAACTCAACAGTTAGGTTTATTTGCTTTTTTCTGGTTTATTTGTATATTTATTTTCTTCTCCATCTCCGCTACTAAATTACCTAGCTATGTCTTACCATTAATGCCCGCAGCAGCAATATTAGTAGGATTATTTTGGAGCGATATTATTATTAATGGAGATTCTCTATCTAGTCAGACTAATAAATCTGAAAATAATTCTACTCAATCATCTATCAACCCCACGGTTAACGAAGTCAGAAGTGAGAAGTCAACCCACCCCTCACCCCTCCCAGGAGGGGACGTGAGAAGTGATTTTTGTAATGAGGATTTGAGCAATTCTCCAAAAACATTTCCCTTTAAAAGGCGGGGTTTTAGACCCAATTATTTTGATAATTCTGTTGAACCTGTTCCCAAATTAGAGAGAAATACTTCTCAATCAAAAAGTCGATTTTTATCTTTCTCAGTTGTCGCAAATATCATTTTTTTACTAATTTTAGCTCTAGGAATTATCTACAGTTTTAACTGGTTAGATAGAGACCCAGCTATGCCATATTTCCCAGAGATAATTAGAAAATCAGGTTTATTAATTCGTGGTGGATTAATTTTTCTTGCTACAGCAATAGTCATTGGATTTCTTTGGAGAAAAAAACAAAATTCTTGGATTTGGAGTGCTAATTTTATTGGATTAGTAGCTTGTTTAATTTTTACTATTAATCCAATGATGTTTTTAGTAGATCAAGAACGTCAATTACCCTTACGTCAATTAGCTCAAACAATTGTTGAAGTTAGACAACCAGGAGAAGAAATAATTATGATTGCCTTTGAAAAACCTAGTTTAGTTTTTTACACTAGGCAACCAGTAGAATTTTTCCGACGCGCTACAAATGCCAGAGAATATCTAGAGGAAATTGTGCAAAAAGATTCTTCTGGTAATGTTGTGATGATTGGTTATCCAAAAAAGTTTATTCATGCAGGATTACAACCAGGAGAATATCAATATTTAGACAGTCGTGGAGCTTATCAATTAGGCAAAGTTCCTAAAAATCTCTTTATGAAGGAGTCAGGAGCGAAGAAGGAGTCAGGAGACAGGAGTCAGGAGTCAGAATGAAAGGAGGAAGAAGGAGTCATTTCAGTTATCAGTTATCAGTTATCAGTTATCATTACCCCTAGCTCGTATAATGGCTTCTAATATGGAATATTCTATTTTTTTATACCCTTAAACAAAAATTTTTCGGTCAGGAGTCAGGAGACAGTACTCAGAATGAATGGCTTCAATACAATTTTTTAGGTCGTACACATATCTTTTTTGTCGTGAATTAAGGACATATCCTGAAAAATATTTTTATCGCCCTTTAAATTCCTCACATTTTCTTTCTTAAAAAACTGGTATTTATTTTATTTGTGATTAATAGTGACTGGAAGCGTCGTAATGACGATTGATAATCGTTATTTTTAACCTGTTTTTTCCTAAAGTATAGTTAGGAGGTATGGTTTGATTTTTTCAATCAATATGAACTTCGTAAAAGGGTGTATTTAATAATCCGGTCAATTAGTTATCGTATCGCGCTAGGAGTCAGGAGTCAGGAGTCAGGAGTCAGGAGAAAAAAGGATTTTAAAGATAAATGAGGCGTCGGCGTTAAATTTAGTTGTTTAATAGAAAACCTGTATTAAGAAGAAGTAATGAAGGCGATTACTATAATAACTGGATTTTATATCTGTATTGTTCTTTTCTTAAAGCTTCTCCCTCTCTCCTTACTCCTGACTTCTGACTGCTATCATCTTCCCTTCTGTCTCCTGTCTCCTGTCTACTATTGTCCAACAGTTAAGGAAAAAAATCATGGGTACTAGAGAAGCATCTTTTTTATTAGGTATATCTCGTCAACGTTTATTAGTTTTACTTGCTCAAGGAAGAGTTAAAGGAGCTGAGAAAAAAGGTAGATTCTGGGAAATACCAGTATCAGAAAGTGGAATGCCTGTAATAATTCCGGCTCGGCGGGGTCCGAAAGGTATGTGGCGCAAGAAAGAAACTACTACACCAAAAATGATTCATGTCAATCAAAACAAAATTCAAAGTAATAAAACTAAGCCTCCAACAGAATTGGAACCTGTAGTGTCACTCAAGCACAGCGGTCATAACTATTATGGTTATGAGTTATATATTTCAGGTCCTTGCCAAATAGTCTATCGACCTTACAAACCAGCAAGTTGTGGCGCTCATCTGTGGATTAATACTTTTGATTCTGTGCAATTTATAGATACTAAATCGAATCCAGCTACTGCAAGGCAACCTAGCAAGCAAATTTTTATATAGTTTATTTCGATATGCACTCTTCTCATCACAAAAGAATATTTATTTGCACTAAAATCTTAACTGACAATAACTTCAGACTATTTTTGCTGTTTACTTATGGGAAATTGTAGCAGGACGTTTGCTCTATCTGTATGTAGAAGAGAAAATTTTCATCATCCGCCTCTGGGAGCTTCAGCAAATAAAACGACTCTTCCTCTATCTGTATGGAGAACAGAAAAATTCTATCATCCACCTTCGGGAGCTTCAGCAAATAAAACGACTTTTGCTCTAGACCTATGAGAAAGAGAAAAATTTTCATCATCCGCCTCTGAGAGCTTCAGCAAATGAAACGACTCTTCCTCTATCCGCATAGGAAAATAGTCATCTAAAGATGACTCAATTATCTACGCCATCTTTTTGTATCGTAGTTAATTAATGTAACCTGATATAAGTTAGTTAAGACATTTATAAATGCTCAAACTCACTCAAGGATTACTTCTAATTCTTTACTCCCTACTCCCCACTCCCTACTCCCTACTCCCTAAAATATCAAATGACCCTTAATTTCCTCCAATAAATCTACTATTGATAAATCAGAAGGCAAAATTTTTGTAGCTACCTTGCTCAAGACTAAATTTAGATTTTCTACTGTCATATTTTTGGGTAATTTATAATCAGAATATTCCAACACTAATATAGAAGGTTTTCTAACTATTTGGTCTAAATTAGATAATGCTTTATCCAAACCAGGCGGTAAATTTCCCCGCAAACAAATTAATAGTAAATCCACACTCTGATTTTTCAATTGTGACAAAACTTCAACCCAAGATTTAGCAATTAAACCTTTAAACCCAGAAGTTTGAATATACTGAACTAATACCTGTGTACTATCAATTGGTAATTTTGTTTGTTCACAATATTTCCAACTTTGATTAGCCACTTCTAAATCAGAAATAAAAGCAGGAAAAATAGGATAACTAAAAGTATTATCTTCTAAGTCTCTCCCCTTTTGTTCAGGAGTAAAATTTGAGAAATTAACAACAGCTTCCTCAGGCAAAACATCTGTTAAAGGTACTGTAAAATCTTTAATATTTGCCACATCCATAACTAATATAGTTGGCAGCCAGCTCATACCCGCAGCAATAGAAATTACTTGACACAACGCAGAGATTAAATATTCATAATCAAGTTTTGTTTCTGTTAAATTATTGTCATTTTTTTCAAAAGCTAAACAAGGAAAAACAGACAATTCTTTCACTTGATTAGCCACTTGAGTAGTTTCAGAATCTAGAGTTACTAAAGGAATAGCTGTTAAAGTAGAATATTGACTGAGTTTATTAATAAATTTAACTGGACTTACTGAATTACTAACTTTTTCGATAAGAATGACATTAGGCTGCCAAATCTTAGCAAGTAAATTTGCTTGAGCTAAATCATCTGCTTCTATTACTGTGTATTCTCCAGGCAGAGAAAGGAACTTATCTTCATAAATATGATTTTCTTCTGTAGACTGCTGAAACTCATATTTACCTGGAACTAAGTGCATAATTACTAACTTTTGATAATGATTTTGTGCTTTTGAATCAGGAAATTCTGCCAGTACTTCTTCTAATTCTAATTGTTCCACAGGTAAACTTAAAAACTTATTTGCACCATTATTTATCGCTCGTTCTTTATCCCCTCTAGTTGCAGTTATTACTACAGGAATCTGACAAGTATCAACATCCGTTTTCAGCAGAGTTAATACATCCCAACCCGATAAAAGAGGCAGTAATGGATTAAGAAATATAAATTTTGGTTGTAATTTTCGCGCCTTTTCTACCGCTTCTGTGCCAGAACGTGCAATAACAACTCGATAACCTAAACCTGTTAATTTACTCGTTAAATCTTCAATAAATCTTGGCGCTGCTTCAACAATCAAAACTAAACGAGATGAATAATTAATAACAGGTACTTGGTAATTGTTAACAGGTAATTTACTATATTTTTTTGTACCAACTTCACTTTTTCGAGTAGGAATTAATCCTTGTTCTTTAAGATAATCATTTGTTTCCCATCCTTCACTTCCTAAATCTTTTGGAGGCGGACTTGGCGGCAAAATTAACGTAAACTCACTTCCTTTACCTTCCTGAGAAATAAACGTAACATCCCCACCATGTAAACGAGCTAAACGTTGAGTTAATACTAAACCTAAACCAGTTCCTTCAAACTGACGAGTCAGAGGATTTTCTAATTGTTGAAACTTCTGAAAAATCAAATGTTGCTTGTCTGCTGGAATACCAATGCCACAGTCCCAAACTGTAAAAGTTATCCACTTTTCCCATTTAGCTACTTTCAATCCCATCTTGCCATCTGCTGAAGTAAACTTCAAAGCATTAGATAACAAATTTACCAACATCTGACGCAAACGTAATTCATCTGCAATAAAAGTATTTAAACCAGATTCTATTTCCAATGTATACTTTGCTTTTAAAAAATCAGGTAGTGAGGAAGAATATGAATCTTGAGGATTTTTATTCTGAAGTTGTAAAGCTTCTTGAAAAGCAAGATCGCAAACTTTCTGAATCTCCACAGGTTGAGAGTTCAACTCCATCTGGCCTGTTTCCATGTGAGTCAAATCTAGAATATCATTAACTACAGCCATTAAATGACGACCACTTTGATGAATTAGTTGAGCATAACGAGCTTGACGTTCATTAAGAGTCCCCAGAGCTTGCTCCTTCAACAAACTAGATAAACCCAATACAGCAGTTAACGGCGTTTTCAGCTCATGGCTAATACAAGCCAAAAATTCGTCTTTAAGTCGATTAAGCTGAATCAAATCAGCATTTTTAGCTTCCAACTCCTTCGCTATCAAGCGTTGCTCCGTGACATCCTGAGCTAAAATTAATGTCAAGTCAAACAATGGTTGACTACTAAACTGCCATACTCGTTCCTGGCCATTTTTTTGAGGACAAGTACAAAGGTAGGTATTTGGTTGAGTGTAATAACAAAAGCTAGAAGCAGAATTTGACTCTGGCAATTTTGCTCGTTCTTGTAAAAGTGTTGCAGGAGAAAATCTCCAATTAGTTGTAGCTGGACATGATAATGTAATCATATCTTTCACTACTGCTAGAGAATCTGGCATTTCGACTCTTCTGGACTGTTGTTTGATATTTTTGGTAGACAAATTTACAACAGCATCTGCAATTTCCATCAAATCAGATTCTTTTGTTATCTGAGAACGCCATGCCAGATTTTGCTTAATAATTTCGCCGTCATTGCTCTGTAACATTAGAGGTAGAGGCAGTTTTTCTAAAAGTTCTATTAGTGAATAGAGGTAGGAAGAAGTCTCTGCTGTTGCCTGGGGTTGCAAATTTTCCTTGGCAGCAGGTGTAGGTAAAAAATTCCCAGATGTTTTTAGAACATTTTCTGGAGCAGAGATACAACTTTTTCTACTTAATTCTGCCTCTCGATCTTGATTTATGGCAATAAATTCTAGTAGACGCAAGGTATTTAGCAACCCTAAAAATTTACCTTCCTTGTCTACCACTGCAATAGGTGTACTAGGAGATGCAAGGTCTAAAGTATCAGATTCTTGATTAATTTGCCCTTCTGATTGTGCCTGGAGATATGGCCATAGCTTAGTAATAGGTAAATCTGCTGATAAAACTCTCAGACTATTGAGTGTGAAAGAACTTACTTCAGATAGAGGTTGTTGCCAATTCAAAATTAGAGCATGATTTTGAGAAGGTTGAGTTTCAGACTTTAAATCTATATCGGGAATTAAATTATGTAAGTAAATTAGTCCTAGTGGTTGGTGCTGATGATTTACTACTACTAACTCATTGTATTTTTCTTTACAGAGAATTGACCATACTACCTGCAAATTTTCTGTGTGTAAGCAGATTGGTATAAAAGATATAAATTTTTTTAAAGTAGTGTAGGCCATTGACATGACAGTTAGAGCATATAATATGCTGAGAGTAAGTTCATTAGCGATGAGCTTATTTTGACTAACCTAACTATAATTTAGGCCATTATTACTAAACTCAATTATCGCCACATTTATCTACAAGATTATTAAAAACACCTACATTAACACTTGCTAGGAAACTTCTCTATAATTTATGGTTAGTTAAAATCTTGATACTGATTGGTGAGAACGACAGAAATAAATGCTTTTTACACGGATACCATTCCGTTAAGCTGGTGCTATGTTAAAGATATTCTTGGGTTGGAAAATTAAATATAATTTGAGAAATATTATTCATAATCAATCTATATTCCTTATTCCTTATTCCTTATGCTATCTTCCTGACAAAGAAAATATAGAGGCAGTCTATGTTAATATTTGTTAAAATTTGTCTTTAGATGTTTAATATAATAAATTTGTAATGGAGATTTCTCAGATTACATATTCTAGTGCTAACCAAGATTTAGCTACTGTTCCTAAAACTTTGCCTACTCAAATATCTGTCTGTGTATACCTATATGATGATCGATTTGCTCATTCAGTAACGAAATTACTGAGTAGCGATCGCTATCTTGTGGCACTGACTAATTCTTCCAGAGAATTTTTCCAGCTTGTTGAGGAAAATAATAACATAGATTGTCTGATATTCCAAGAATATTCTGAACTAACTTCTTTGATTGAGAAGTTACAGGATAAATCAATTTTACTACCTGCTGTAATTATCAAACAACTTAAATCTGAAAGCGATCATAAAAATCATAGTTTAGCTAATACTAATTTTACTAAATCCCAGGAACAGCATAACGATTCAAGTTTTATTTACCACGAAGCAGAAGTTTCATTATTAATTGAACAACTAAGCCAAATTGATTTTTATATTGGGCAGTCAATTCAAAAATTTCTGAAACTTTCTCTCAGTAATTCTTCAACAGATAAATCTCAAAAATCTAGTCAAATTGCCGATGAGAATACCAAAAATTCACTCAATCAACAACAACGTAGACTATCTGAAAAATTAAGAGAAAGATTAGGATACCTAGGTGTGTATTACAAAAGGAATCCCACAAATTTCATTAGAAATATGCCTCCAGAGGAGCGCCGTAAGTTTTTAGATCAACTTAATTTAGAGTATCGTCACATTGTTCTCAAATATTTTTCTAAAGATAATTCCGTCAACAATCAAATAGATGAGTTTGTCAATTTATGTTTTTTCTCAGATATTCCTGTAACACAAATTGTAGAAATTCACATGGACTTAATGGATGAATTTTCCAAACAATTACAGTTAGAAGGACGTAGTGAGGAAATATTACTAGATTACCGATTAACTCTTATAGATACAATAGCACACCTATGTGAAATGTACCGACGTTCTATTCCTAGAGAATCTTAAAAACTTGAAATTATAAAATAATAATTAACTAGCTCAATATTGTAGCACTGCAATGATACTCTAAATATTCATGAAAAGTAAGTGTAAAGTGCATAAATATATAGGTAAGCTTAAGAACTTTTAATAGACATACTAGGTAAAGTATTCTTGATTAAAAATTTTATCATTTTCTTTGTGGGTTTAATACCCCACCGTCTACACGGTGTTCAAAATTACTTGGGGTTAGAATCCCCATGTAATTTTCCTCCTGTCTCCTGTCTCCTGTCTCCTGTCTCCTTCTTCAATTTACCTAAATGGAGCAAGAAGGCCCACACCATAACCCTAGTTTGGTGTTGGGATGAATTGCGACCAACAAAAAAAATCATGCAGATCGCCAAAAGTTCTGCTATATAATGGTAAAGTTAAAGCATG
>NZ_JAAHGB010000078.1:0-26185 GCF_010672695.1 Okeania sp. SIO1H4 | reverse complement strand
TAGCGCTGTGCGCAGGGAACAGGGAACAGGGAACAGGGAACAGGGGGAATAAATTGCCGATCATATAAGACTTCTAGCTCTTTTGCCCCTACTACAATTTGTAAATATACCAGCGCTCATTGCTATAACTATTCGATCGGGAATTCCTATTAAATCTACATCTTTAAATTTAACACCCGCCCCCTCATCTTACTTAAACTTTGTCTTGCAGAAATATTTTTCAGCAATACCAAAATTCTAGTTATTGCTGAAAAGTGTAAATTAAGTTAATGCTTTCTCAATTAAGTCTTTTAAAGTAGATAATACTTCCTCTACCAGAATTTCCTGAGATTGATGAGTCGCTCTTTCTACCAATTCAACTTTACCTGACTTGAGCGATCGCCCGGTAACTATTCGATAAGGAATTCCAATTAAATCTGCATCTTTGAATTTAACACCCGCTCGCTCATCTCGGTCATCTAAAATAGTCTCTATTCCAGCTTCATTTAATTCTTTATAGAGACTTTCTGCCACTTCCATTTGTTGAGCATCCTTAATATTAGGAATACAAATAACCACATGATAAGGAGCGATCGCCACAGGCCAAATAATCCCATCCTTATCATAAGACTGTTCCACTGCTGACTGAGCCAAACGGGACACACCCACACCATAACATCCCATCACCAAAGGCTTTTCCTCACCCTGCTCATTTGTATAAGTTGCCCCCATAGCTTCAGAATATTTCGTCCCTAACTGGAATATATGACCAACCTCAATACCTCTAGCAGTTTCTAAGGTTTGACTGGGGTCATGGATAGAGCGATCGCCTTTTTCAGCCTTTCGTAAATCCACGACCAACTTTGGCAAAGTAAATTCCTGACCCCAATTTGCCCCCATAACGTGATAACCAGATTCGTTACTACCTGTTGCGAAATTTGTCAAGCTTACGACCGTCTGGTCTACCATTCGTAAGAACTGAGAACTTACCTCTTTACTAGAAGTAATATAATCATCAGACAAATCTGGAGCAATATAACCCAAAGGTAAAGACTTAGTTGCCCATTTCTTTTGAGCCTCCACATCAGGCACAGTCAAAGCCAAAACAGTTTTTGCTTCATAATTTCCAGCCAACTTAGTCAACTCATTCAACAACTTCACATCATTAACATCTTGGTCTCCCCGGATATTCACCAAAACTAAAACAGTCATTCCATTGTCATAGACTGACTGGTATAAAACATTTTTCACAATATTAGTAGGAGAACATTTGAGAAACTTGCACAGCTTTTCAATAGTCTCCGTGCCAGGAGTTTCCAATTTTTCATAACTCTCAAAAGGTGAAATTTCTGCATCAGGTGGGATAGAAACAGCTTTTTCCAAATTTGCTGCATACTTGCCATCCTCGGTATAGAGAATTTCATCCTCACCAGCATCGGCCAAAACCATAAATTCTTGAGACCCAGACCCACCAATTGCCCCAGAGTCAGCATCAACCGCTCGAAATTCTAATCCACTGCGACGTAACATATTTCGATAAGCCTTATCCATATCCTGATAAGTCTTTTTGAGACTTTCCTGGTCAGCATGGAAAGAATAGCCATCCTTCATAATAAATTCCCGGCCTCGCATTAACCCAAACCTGGGGCGAATTTCATCCCGGAACTTAGTTTGCAGTTGATAGAGATGTAGGGGTAGCTGCCGATAGGAGCGAATCATATCTTTAGCAACAGTAGTAATTACCTCTTCATGGGTGGGACCTAACCCTAACTCCCGATTTTGACGGTCAATTAGAGAAAACATAATACCCTCAGCCTGAGTATAAGTATCCCAACGACCAGACTCTCGCCACAGGTCGGCGGGTTGAAGTTGAGGAAGCAGACATTCTTGGGCACCAGTAGCATCCATTTCTTCGCGGACTATTTTGGAGACTTTATTGAGGACTCGCAACATTAGAGGGAGATATGCGTAGAGACCACTGCCGATGCGACGAATATATCCAGCACGGATGAGGAGTTTGTGGCTAGGAATTTCTGCTTCTGCGGGGTCGTCTCGGAGAGTGACTAATAACATTTGAGATAGTCGCATGATTGTTCCTTGATAGAAATAATGATTATTTCAGATAGTTTAGGACATCTGGTACTGCTTCACAGAAGTCAAAAATCAAAAGTTAAAAAGCAATATCCGCAACAAAAGCTCTGACTCTCTTAAATGAGTAAAAACTCCTATTGCGACATACGCAACAAAAGCTCTGACTGTTTTAAATGAGTAAAAACTCCTATTGCAATATACGCAACAAAAGCTCTGACTGTTTTAAATGAGTAAAAACTCCTATTGCGACATACGCAACAAAAGCTCTGACTGTTTTAAATGAGTAAAAACTCCTATTGCGACATACGCAACAAAAGCTCTGACTGTTTTAAATGAGTAAAAACTCCTATTGCGACATACGCAACAAAAGCTCTGACTGTTTTAAATGAGTAAAAACTCCTATTGCGACATACGCAACAAAAGCTCTGACTGTTTTAAATGAGTAAAAACTCTTAATGAAGAAATTGTGCGATGGGAGTGGGTTACTCCTGAAGTTGCTTTTGATTTTCCTTTGAATAGTTATACTCAAATACTGGTTGAAAAGTATAGCGCTAGGGAATAGGGAATAGGGAATAGGGAATAGCAAACTGTAAAAAGGTTTGAGGATTGAAAAATGTCCGCGCCCAATTCTTGTATTGCTATATCTAGGTAATTTTAAGATTAATGTTTAGTTGAAGAGGAAAGAAAAAAAGGCAAAACAGAGACTTTCAATCAGGAATATGGATAATGAAATTTAATTCAGGGAAGTCTTATACCAAGGGTGTTGAAGAAGGAGACAGGAGACAGGAGACAGGAGACAGGAGGAAAATTACATGGGGATTCGCTCCCCCAAGTAATGCGTGAACACCCCCGTTGACGGTGGGGTATTAAACCCACAAAGAAAATGATAAATGTTTGCTACAAATAATTTTCTAGGTGGAGCGGTGGTAGGTGGTAGGTACATGGTTTAATTACCTTGAGGAAATTTAGTTATTAGATAACATATTTTTTCGTATTGCTCTTCACTAGAACAATATTTTTTAGGAATTATTATAAAACCTTGTGGGTTGATAAATATCAACAGCATTTTAGGTGTTGTAATATGTTTGTAAAACCATCTAAGTTTTAGTTCTTGATAAGCACAAATTTCAATAATTTCATCTTGTTTAAAAATTAAAGTAACTTGATTATTAAAAAATTTTCTTTGCTTCTCAAATAAATTTTTAGACAAAAAAGGCAGCCAGGTCCATTCATAAAATACAAATGCTAGAAACAAAATCAAAACGAAGATTGCATAAAAATTAGGATGAGGACTGACTGCAATGAATAAAGCTAAAAATAATACATAACATAGAGCAATAAATCGTAGAATTTGGAAAATAAATCGACTACGAAAATCAATACGATTTGCTTCTATATAATCTTGTATACGATAATTGATAGTTAATTTTATTTCTTCTTCAAACATTTTTTATCGGTATTTAACTAGAGACTATTTAATATCCAATTATTTATAATTGTTTTTGTTAAAGTAGTCGAAGGAAAGGTTAGGACAGATTGACAGCTTAAAATTCAGACAACGCAATATTTTTTCTTCTTCCTTCTACTTTCTTCCTTCTACTTTCTTCCTTCTTCCTTCTTCCTTCTTCCTTAAAATATAAATGCTAATTACTATAATGACCTGATACTCCCATCTCCAAATAATTAGAAATTTCCCGACAATAATCATTACATAACTGTGACATTCGGAAATCTTCACTACGAGGATAATTCACATCTATTTTGACATCTGCTACTACCCTACCAGGGCGGGCAGCCATAACAATTACTTGTTGAGATAAATACACCGCTTCATAAATATTGTGAGTGACAAAAACTACAGTCCAATTTCGTTCTTGCCATACCCTTAATAGATCGCTATTCAGTTTACTGCGAGTCATTTCATCTAAAGCTCCAAAAGGTTCATCCATTAAAACAATTCTTGGGTTAGTTACTAATGCTCTAGCAATAGAAACTCGCATCTTCATCCCACCTGATAGTTGTCGTGGGTAAGAACGTTCAAAACCATCTAATCCTACTAAATTAATGGCTTCTTGTACTATTGTTCGAGATTCTCTGAGAGATTTTCCTATTAATTTTAGAGGTAAATGTACGTTATCAATAACGTTAGACCAAGGCATTAAAGCTGGTTCTTGAAAGACAAAAGCTAATTCATTTTTATCCCGGTCTATATTTGATTCAACTTTTCCTGAACTAACTTCGCTTAATTTTGATATTAATCGCAATACTGTACTTTTTCCACAGCCAGAGGGACCAACAAAAGTCACAAATTTACCATGATTAATTGTAAAATTTATGTCTTGCAAAGCAATTGTTTTATTAGGATAAATTTTATTTACATGATGAAAGGAAATAGCAGTATTATTAGGATTATTCATATCTAAATCTAATATGATGGTGCTTTATTACTTTTTTTAAGTCTAACATAAATATCAATAATTTTTATGGGATAAAAATACTTGTTTGTGTGAAATGAGGTTGGCGATCGCTATTTTGAAGGTAAGTATTTACAACATTTTTTATAATAGTAAAATACTATTTTATTTTTAGATTAATCTCTGTTATACGATTTTGAAAAAAGAATGTTATAAAACTCTAGTTATAGGAAACAGGGAATAGGCAACAAAGTCTCAAACATTTATCAGACTGGTATTACTTGTTGTGCTAAAAATATGTAGTTTTTCTAGCTAAAAATACTGTATTTAACAATTAAAATCACCTTTTTGTTGAAAATAGCCCAGTTAATGTTAATTATTCTTACTTTTTACTTCTCCCCCACTCAACAAAATGTAGAAAAGTGTTTGAGAAATGGTATAAAGTCTCCCATTTTAAGGCGATAATAAATAAAATTTTTCATGATTAGTCAATGCTCTCCTTAAAATGGATAGAATTAACGAAAAATAATTAATTTTTAAAACCTTAATTAAAGCAATTGCCAGAGCTGTTAGTGCAGAGAAAATCATAAAATTATTAGACAAATTTTATAGGCGATAGCGATGTTTCTCTTTGAGGTTAACTATCAAATATAAGTATCTATATAGAATTCATTACTGACTCTAATTTTATGTAAATTTTGTAGTAAAAATGTTTCAATACCCTATTCTCTATTGTACCTAATGCCGCTACGCGGAAGTCAAAATTCAAAAGTTAAAAGTATTGATTGGTAAGGCTTTTAGGATTTTGTAACTGGTCAGTTATTTCTGCCATCTTGCACTAACTCATTTCATCTTAAATTCATATTTAAGTAGCAATATCAATATATAGCAATCTTATTTGAGTTGTGAGATATTGTAGATTTTAGGAAATAAGGAAAAGGGAACAGGCAATGAGAAAGAATGATGAGTATTTTCTGCTCAAGAGACAAACTGAGTACTAATCCTACTGGAAATCCTAATCAGATTATTAACCCACTAGAAAAAAAAAGAAAATCAGAATAAATTTAATGACCGATAAATTTGAGTTGTATAAAATTAGATATAGCGTTTATTAGTAAGTGTATTAATTATTGAAAAATCTTGAGGTTATAGTGATGGAAACTATTCGTATTCGTCTACAGGGAATGAGTTGTGCTGCTTGTGCAAATAGAGTTGAAAAAGCAATTAAAGAAGTATCAGGAGTCATTGAATGTAATGTTAATTTTGCCCTCTCTCAAGCTACAGTTTCTTATTATTCTCAAGAAACTAATTTAACTCATATTCAAGAATCTGTAATAAAAGCTGGTTATTATGCTTTTGCAGAATCTGAAGAAGAAGAAGATACTGAAAAAAAAGTTAGGGAAGCAGAAGAAAAAGAGTTAATCCGTAAAGTTATTCTTGGGGGAATTATTAGTAGTTTATTATTCATTGGTTCCCTACCTGCAATGATAGGATTATATATTCCTTTTATTCCTAGTTGGCTGCATAATTCTTGGGTGCAATTATTTTTGAGTTTGCCTGTACAGTTATGGTGTGGTCAAAGTTTTTTTGTAGGAGCATTTAAAGCATTTAAACATTATACTGCGGATATGAATACTTTAGTTGCTTTAGGAACAGGTGCTGCTTATTTATATTCTTTATTTGCTACTTTAAACCCCAATTTTTTTATTACTCAAGGTTTAAAAGCAGAAGTATATTATGAAGCTTCATCAGTTATTATTACCCTTCTCCTATTAGGAAAACTATTGGAAAATCGTGCTAGAGGAAAAACTTCAGAAGCTATTCGTAAATTAATGGGTTTACAAGCAAAAACTGCTAGAGTTATTCGTAATGGAAAAGAGAGCGATCTTCCCATTCAAGAAGTTGTAGTAGGAGATGTAATTTTAGTCCGCCCTGGAGAAAAAATTCCTGTAGATGGAGAAGTTGTAGAAGGAGAATCTTCTATTGATGAATCTATGGTGACAGGTGAACCAATTCCTGTTAAAAAACAACTAGGAGATGAGGTAATCGGAGCAACAATTAATAAAACAGGAAGTTTCAAATTTCAAGCCACAAAAGTTGGTAAAGATACAGTATTAGCCCAAATTGTACAATTGGTAAAAGATGCTCAATGCAGTAAAGCACCTATTCAAAAATTAGCAGATAAAATAACTGGATGGTTTGTGCCTGTAGTAATAACCATTGCTATTATAACTTTTATTATTTGGTTTAATACCATGGGAAATGTAACTCTTGCCATGATTACTACGGTAGGAGTTTTAATTATTGCTTGTCCTTGTGCCTTGGGTTTAGCAACTCCCACTTCTATTATGGTTGGTACTGGGAAAGGAGCAGAAAATGGAGTTTTAATTAAAGGTGCAGATAGCTTAGAATTAGCACATAAATTAACTACTATTGTTTGTGATAAAACTGGAACAATTACTCAAGGAAAACCTAGTGTTACTAACTATATTACGGTTAAAGGTGTCACTAATAATAATGAAATTGAACTATTAGCAATAGCTGCTGCTTTAGAAAAAAATTCAGAACATCCTTTAGCGGAAGCTGTAGTTAATTATGCTCAATCTCAAGGAGTAAAAAATCCCCTACCAGAAGTGACTAATTTTGAAGCTGTAGCAGGAATGGGAGTACAGGGAAATGTATCAGGAAAGTTGGTACAAATTGGTACACAAAGATGGATGGATGAATTGAAAATTGATACTCAAACTTTACAATCAAATCGCCAACAATGGGAAAGTGAAGCAAAAACTACTGCTTTAATAGTTATTAACGGAAAAATTGAAGGTTTAATTGGAATTGCTGATGCAATTAAACCATCTTCTGGGGATGTAGTTAAAGCTCTACAAAAAATGGGATTAGAAGTAGTAATGTTAACAGGAGATAACCAAAAAACAGCAGAAGCGATCGCCTCTGAAGTGGGTATTAAAAGAATTTTTGCTGAAGTACGTCCCGACCAAAAAGCTAGTATTATTCAATCTATTCAACAAGAAAGAAATAGTTCAAAACAAAAACATAAAATCGTCGCGATGGTAGGAGATGGAATTAATGATGCTCCAGCATTAGCTCAAGCAGATGTAGGAATTGCTATTGGTACAGGTACAGATGTGGCAATGGCAGCTAGCGATCTAACTTTAATTTCTGGAGATTTGTGGGGAATTGTTACGGCAATTCAACTCAGTCATGCCACTATGAAAAATATTCGTCAAAATCTATTTTTTGCCTATATTTATAATGTTTTGAGTATTCCTATTGCTGCAGGTATTTTATATCCCTTTTTTGGTTGGTTATTAAATCCAATGATTGCTGGTGCAGCAATGGCTTTTAGTTCAGTTTCTGTGGTAAGTAATGCTTTGCGTTTAAGGAAGTTTAAACCCAAAGTTTATCTATAGATATCAAATGGGTTCTATTAAGCATCTCCTTCATGCATAGGGAATAGGGAGTAGGAGGAAATAATTGATGAATAAGAGTGCAATAATTGACTTTATTTTTGATTATTGGAGATATCTATAACTATATAAATTAAATATCAATATCCTAATACCAAATTCAAAAAAGGCAGTTACATCTTAATTTCTGATTTATTCCTAAAAGAAAAAATTATAAATCCCATAAATTCTAAAATTTCCACCTTTTTTCCTCTTTAATATTTATGTTTTTCTTTCCCTGTTCCCTGTTCCCTTTTCCCTGTGTTGTCACGCTTTGCAATATTTTATAAATTGGTATAACTTATGACTTCTGAATTATTAGTCAAAAACCCCTACCTTTATAAAGATACGGTTAGGGGTTCTATAGAAATATAGTAGTTTCAACAATTAATAATTAGGGTTTGCGTATGGAAAGTATTTTTGCTGGGGTAGGAGACAGGAGACAGGAGACAGGAGACAGGAAAAATGGGAATGAGCGAAGAGATAGGAGTTAAGAATTATCTATCAATTTTTCTGCCATAATCATCCCAAAATACTAGCATGCATGAGCTTTTTACACCCAAAAGCTGGTACTTTTTTAAACCCTAAAACGCTAAAACCGTTATCTGTCAATACTTTGCTAATTAATTAGCAAGCCCTCATTAATAATTAATAATTACCTCTTATTTTCAAGGGGATGATTTACGCAAAAGGGATTTTTTTTTCTCTCTTGGTCGATTGGATATGGCGAGGAAACCCGTTCTTACAGACCCGCTCCGCTAACGCCATCCCTCGACCGCTTGTTTCTCCTTGAAAGGAGAGGCTTTAAACCTTAATTATTCGGCAATGAAAATTTTGAAAGAATTTCAAGATTTTTAGAGCTTAATTTGCCAACATATCTATTATTTGTTATAGTATAAGATACTAATTTAGTATAAATTGACGAGCAAGTATTTATGTCGATAAAAGTTTATGCTTTTTACAATAATAAAGGTGGTTTTGGTCAAACAACTTTATGTTCTAATGCTTAAATATTGTATGCTTAAAATAATGCAGAGACACAAATTTTAGTTATTGATATGTGTCCTCAAGCTAACATTTATCAACTTTTACTTGGAGGTGGAAAAGAAGGATATGAAAATAATCAAAAGTTGCAAGGAACTTACACAAGATGTAATGTAGTAGGGTTTATTTATTGGATTTTGAAAGCTAATGCTGACTTTAAATCATTACCAAAAAATTCTACTTATAAAGTTCGAGCCTCACTCTATAATGAATCTATTCCAGAAAATCTGTATTTAATTGCTGGTGATTCTTTTTTAGAATCTTTGTCGTTAGCTCTTAATTATTCTGTACTTAATCCAGCAAATATTACTGCATGGAAAAATCATATGACAGCAATTAAAAGATTATGTCGAAGTGAGTTTGACAAAGAAAAATATAAAGAATTAGTTGTTTTCATAGACTGCAATCCTAGTTTTTCCATCTATACACAGATGGCATTACTTTCTTCTGATTATTTAATAATTCCTATGATGGCTGATTTTACTTCATTAGAAGGAATTAAAGGGATTTTAATGCTACTTTATGAACAATATCCTTCAGAATCTCTCAAAAAATATGCCAGTAAAGTTATCACATTTAATAAGCAAGTTAAGCAGTTCGAGCTGAAATTACCTAAAATCAAACAATTTGTTTTTAACAATTACACAAGCCATAAAGGTGTAGCTAAGGCCTATAAATATATCAGACAAGAATTAATTAATTTCTGCTATAAACAATATCAAAGTTTTCCTCAATATTTTACTAGGAATGATAATTCATTAGATTCTCTCATTACATGGCAAAATGCCTATGTTACCGATGTCAAAGATTTTCATTCTTCAGGAAAAGTCTCTGCATCTATCGGCACTCCTTTACATCAACTTCCTGATAAAGGGGAAATTTTTAAAATGCCAGATGGAGAAGAAATTACTTTAGCTAAACATAGATATGAAGAAGCTGTCGAAAATGTAAAATATTTAGTCTCAAAATTATAACCTTCATCTCAATCTTATGTAGAACTGAAACATCTAAATTAGTATTTAGTAATTGTTAAATACTTCCATCAAAGTCATTCAGAAATTACCACTAATTTTAGGTCATTGGGGTGACGGAGCGGGTGGGTTCATCTAAATTTAATCTTGACCAACATTAAGAAGAACGAGGATATATATTTTAATTTCTCCCAGACTCCCCATATTCCCCTCCCAGGAGAGGAATACAGGAGACAGGAGACAGGAGACAACCCACCCCTAACCCCTCCCAGGAGGGGAAGAATGGGAATGAGCGAGGAGGTAGGAGTAAGAATTGTAAGAATAATTTTTCTGCCCAACTATGCGCCTAAAATACTAACTTTTTGAGGGTTTTAGACTGAAACAGGCGCTCTTTTTAAAAGCCCCAAAAAGGTGCTTATCTTTATCTGTAAATACTTTTAGATTTAATCAGCAAGCCCTAATTAATAATTATTAATTATTAATTAAATAATTCAGCTTTATTAGCCGACCCTTTCAAGGGAAAAAAAGTGCTAGGATATTTCCTTATATTCAATTCCGTAACGGTTTTAACCAGAGGTAATTATCCATTATCCATTATCAATTAATGAACGACATCATAACAATGCACCACTACCACCTATTTAATATATGAAAATGCTGAATATAATTTTAGAAGTTAAATTAAGTAGCTCAAATTAGAACAGAAAATAGTTGTGGAAAAGAAACAGTAAATTTTGAACAAATCTTACTTCAATAAAACCTTGCACAAAATATATTTGGCGTAGATATTTTAAAAAGTCCTGAAGCTCAGAAAACAAAAGTATCAAACCTATTTTTTGTGACTTAGACTTGATACTAATGGCCTTAATAATATGAACTACTCAGCTTTCTTCTGCAATACTCTTCTCATACATAGGAGTGTTAGAACTTTTTTTCTTTACTCTGCAATAGTTACTCTTAAATTTTTATAATTTGATGTTTTATATCATGTCGCTTTGTAATCAAAAACTGCCTTCTCCTTTTCCTTCTTTTTCTCTCCTGACTCCTGAGGACTGACTCCTGACTCCTCCGTAGTTATTTATAAGTATTTAACCGGACATGATATTACATTTCGTCGTGCGAAATGTAGGATTTAAGATTTGTAGAAATAATAATAGACCACTAGATATGCTAAATCCATATATGATTATTCTTGCAATGTCAGATTTTCTGGTTTAGGTTTATGTTTGAAAAATCAAGATAACTTTGAGTTAAGAGTAGGCCATGTCCTTTAAAACTCTGGAATATTGACCATAAGATTCACTCAAATGTTTATCATAACTACCTTAGTAATTGAAGGGACATCATTAAATTATGCAAGAAGAAAAAGATACTACAAAAGAAGTAGGAGTAAGCCCTACAGAACCAGGTTCTCTAACTACAGTATCCAATTCTGAAGAAACATCCGACCAGTTCCAAGATATTAAAAACCAAGTCTTGGAAATATTATCAGAGCTACCAGCTATTATATCTGGCTTCTTTGGACAATATCAGAAGCCAATTGTTACTCTTGGCTTAATTCTAGGAGTCATTGTTACTCTCAAGGTAATGTTGGCAGTAATCGAATCATTAAATGATATCCCGCTGCTAGCCCCTACTTTCGAGTTAATTGGTATTATCTATTCTGGGTGGTTTATATATCGCTATCTACTTCGTGCTTCTAACCGCCAGGAGTTATCCGTAGAGCTTCAAGCTTGGAAAGAACAACTTTTAGGGGAAAAATCATCAAGTAAATAAAAAAAAGCCCCAACAATTAAGACATTGGTTATTAATTTGAAATTACATTTTCAATAAATTAACCAATGTCTTAATTTTTTAACTACTTTATTTGACACTCCACGAGATAAATTCCCGTAGATTCTTCCTAGGAGTTGTAAATTGGTTAAAACCACGATTTTCACATTACCGAAAAATTGTGGTTTAAAGCCTCCCCTTTTAAGGGGATAATAAATAAAAATTTTCCTTTGAGTCAATCCTATCCGTTTTAAAGGAGAGGTAATAATTAATTATTAATAATTAATTATTAATTGTTGAACAGTATCATATCCTAGTATGTATACAGCAGTCGTTCACGCTTATGGTGTCAATTACAACTACTCTTTCCAGAATAAAAGACCAGTGAGGCTACTTTTTAAGTTTTTCGTAAATTAAAACACATTTTTTTGACTACGGAGAAAATCCATCGAGTAGTTTCCATCTAGCTATTAATAGCGTAAGCTCCGACCTAGGAGTCAAATAGCTGATTTCCCACTTACCGAAATTTTACTATGACCTACAAATTTGTTGCAGAGTAGCAGTAAAATTGGGATAAGAAATGCTTGCAGCTTCAGCCTGATGGATATTGGTAGTGTTAGTCACATTAAGAGCAGCGATCGCCAAACTCATAGCAACTCGATGATCCCCATAACTCTCAACATCACCACCAGTCAAGGCCACACCACCAGTAATTTCCAATCCATCCGGTAATTCTGTAACTCTAGCTCCCAGTTTCTGGAGTTGAGTGGCCATAGCCATCAAGCGATCGCTCTCTTTGACCCGCAACTCAGCCGCATCCTTAATCACAGTTGTCCCCTCAGCAAACATAGCAGCAACTGCCAAAATAGGAATTTCATCAATAAGTCGTGGAATTATCGCACCAGAAATTTCACAAGCTTTCAAAGGACTATAACATACTCGTAAATCAGCCACAGGTTCTCCAGCAACAACCCGCTGATTTTCCTGTATAATATTAGCCTGCATCATTTCCAAAGCTTCTAGTATGCCTGTGCGAGTAGGATTAACACCAACATTTTCAATTACCAATTCTGACCCAGGCACAATAGCTGCTGCTACTAACCAAAAAGCTGCCGAACTAATATCACCAGGCACAACCACATCTTGACCTTGCAATTTAGCTGGACCTGTCACAGTTACACTATTTGTTTCTGGGTCAATACTAATTTGAGCCCCAAAAGCTTCCAACATTCTTTCACTATGGTCTCGTGAAAGAGCAGGTTCAGTTACCGTAGTTTTCCCTTCCGTCATTAAACCAGCAAACAAAATACAAGATTTTACCTGGGCTGAAGCAATGGGAGAATGATAATGGATCGGTCGTAACTTTTGTCCCTGAATGGCCAATGGGGCTAAAGAGCCACCTTTTCTACCCCAGATTTGAGCGCCCATCTGTGTCAGAGGCTCAATCACACGGGACATGGGACGCTGGACCAGGGAACTATCTCCAGTAACAGTAAAAAAACGTTCGGGATGGGAGGCCAAAATCCCCAACATTAGTCGCATTGTAGTGCCAGAATTACCACAGTCCAAAACCTGAGATGGTTCTATGAGATTATCTAGTCCAACTCCCTGAACCTCCACCAAGTCTGTATTGAGTTGAGAAATATCAGCCCCAAGAAGTGAAAAACATTTAGCACTGCTGCGGGGATCTTCCCCTAGAAGCAAGCCTTTTATGGTAGTTTTTCCTTGAGCGATCGCTCCTAGCATAAGAGACCGATGAGAAATTGATTTATCTCCAGGAATTTGAATGTTACCTTTGAGGCATAGACCTGATTGTGGTCTTTGAATTATCAAAGTTTCTTGACTATTTGTAATTTGTGTAGTTACTACAGCAGGTATCATAAAATTAACTATAAATTTGCAAAATTTGCACAGCCACAATTTTATAGGAGTCTGGGAAGGGTGAGTAAATAAATACCTGTGCAGAATTCATTTAATATCAAGTCCTGATAATTAGTGATGAAAAAACCTATCTTCTTACACAAAGCAAATATCCTTATTGTCCCCACTCCCTACTCCCCGCTCCCTATCCTAATATCCTAAGCAACTCAATATTTGCTATAAATACCAATAAAAAATTTACTACTAATTGTTATACTGTTAGCAAAAATCAGTTAGGAAAACCGTATAGAGAGGTTGACCAAGAGAAAAGAAAATTCAGTATTTTAAGCCTCCCTACAAATTGGAGGAGGTACTGTTAACTGTTAACTAAAATGACCATTAAGGGAAGTTTTGGCGATTAGAACTGATGAGTCAAAGCCTCTGAGGATTTCTTTTAGACTTTATCTTGTCTTTTTCTTGTCTATTTGTAGCTATTCTAGTTGATTTGAGACAAATTTTGAATATTAATTTAGTATTGCATTCTGACAAACATCAAAATACTGTCTTTAAATCACTCAAGCTTATATCTAAAATTATTCGATCAAATTGTTTACTATGAGTAGTAATAAAGTAAATATACAAAAAATAAATAATTTCATCTAATTTAATGTAGTAATATTATACCTAGTTAATTCTTCAGCAAAAAATAAAGTAGCTCAAAAACCTCTTTCTTTCAGGCTTATATATTTAAATTATAACTATCCTACTTACTATCTTGCTTTAATTTTGAATACCGACTATAGCATTAATAAATAAACTGTAAAACACCAGCAATTTATTTTTCTCTAACAAACAACTCTCTGATTACTTTTGATGATTTATCTTTTTCTTTGTGGGTTGACTATCCCCCGGTCTACAGAGTGTTGACAATTGGTTGGGGTTTGAGTCACCATCCACTTTTTCCTTCTTCCTTTTTCCTTCTTCAAGATTCTTTAAAGCAGTAAAATTTAACTCATCAAGTGATAATTTGATATATTTAGTTAAAACATTGTAACAAAAATAAACAAAGATATAATTAAAATCAATAAATTTACTTAGACTGGCTACTGGCAATAGTTTAGTGTAGATAATTTTAAAGTTTTTTTATAAATACTATCCCTTGTGTCCAACTACATAAATATGCTACTATAGGAATAGTTAATATCTTAAGATGAGTTAATGACCCGAGCCTCAAAATTCAGGAGTTAAGAAAAAAGTTATTGTGAATTGCCTTTTTGCTTTAACTACTATATTTATTAGCATAGTATTTGATGATGCAATGATGTTTAATAATTTCCTAACCTTGATATCAAAGTGTTATTAAATTTTTTTTGACCTCACAAACTTCAAAAAAATTATGAGAGAGATGAATTTGATTGATACTATATTACTTCTCTATTAATAACAATTAACTAAAATAATTTAACACTGCTTCACATGAAGTAATTGCTTGAAATAATTGTCAGCTAAATTTTTCAGCCAAAGGCATCTTTGTTTTGACTTTCTTGAGTTCATCTTAATATTATGTTTGCGTAGGGTTTCCGCAATAAATAGAAACCTTATAATTATACATTTGATCTATGAGTTCCATAAAACCTATCAATAACAAACCACAGATATATAGCATATTATAGGTTGATGAAGTACAGATTATCTAATCACGATCTTAATCAGTAAATATTGTTGTTGTGCAGGTGTACCTAACTTACTTAAAAGTGCTGTATGTTCCGATAGCTTAAATTCTGAGTCAGAATAGAGTTAAATCTAAATTAGAGTTTGGCCAAGGTTACGTGCGAAAGAAAAAGCTATTAACCAAGAGTAATATTTTTGATCTTTGTAGAACTAACAACCATTAAATAATTACAACTTACCCTAAGAAAACAGATGCTAACTTATCAACGCAAATCCGTAAGTCTATCATTAATATCAACAGACTTGCCAATTTGGTCCATAGTTGAAACAGCGGCCACTGTATATCATAAAGACCGCGATCAATTTCATATATTATTGCATGAACCTGCAATTACAGACAAAGAAACATCATGTATAGACATAGATGAGCCATCAATATTGCCAACTGTCTTAAAACCAAGACTTTTATGGCTAGAAGTTTCCCCGTCCCGAGTCATTATGACTATGCAAGGAAACGGTAAATATTGTTACCGCCATATCTGGGAAAGAGGAGTATATGGCATCTGTCGTTATTGGTTACAAGACGAGTCATTCAATTTACATTATCAGCTACAAATGCGTAACTTTACCCGTAACCTAGTAGTTCAGGGAAGACCAGTTCCAGATTATCTGCGTTTAGAATATGAACTATGGTCTCAGCAGTTACGCATGGGACATTATGTACTAGAGCTAGAAATTCATCACTAATAGTTTGATTGAAGTTACCAATCAATATTTTTCCTAACAAAAACCACTTAAAACTTAACTGTCAATTCAGTTATCAGTTAGCCTCCTTCGGAAGAACTGCGTTAACAGTTATCAGCATCTCCTGCAATACAGAAGCGAGAAGATGCAGAATTTTCTTTATCTTGGTCGATTGGATATGGCGAGGTTTCCTCGCCATCCCACCCTTAGGAAAGTTCCGAAGACCGACCGCTTTCTATCCCCTTAAAAGGGAAGGTTTGAGACCCTATATTTTTGGTAATAGAAATTATTTATTAGGTGTAAAGTGCTCTAAACTTATTTATCTTGACAATAAGTAACCAGCTTATCTAACAAAATATCTTTTTCTGTAGCAACCTTATTAGCTTGCTGGCCTGTTTGAGTAAGTTGATTTTTAGCCTGATTAAATTTTTTTCTACCCTCTAATGAAGCTTCAACTTGTGTGCTAGTTTTAAGAGCTACACTCATCTCAAGAAAAGCTTGAGAAAGTTCTTTAAATGTTCGAGTTAAGTCTTTTTGAAACTGCTGAAGAGTTTCATCCTCAAGTTTGAGAGCTTCTAACTCCTGAGAAATTGCTTCTAAATCTCCTCCTAGCTGATTAGTTGTCGCAGCATCAAAGGAATTTTCAGAATTGACAAGAGTATTTCCTTTGTTAATAGTAACAATCAATTCATTACACTGAAGAACTTTGCTAGGGCTACAACTAGTGATGGACAAATAGACTAGAATGGTGCCACCAATAATTTTTAATTTACGAAACATTGTTTAAAATCTTGCAAACTAAGGAGGTATACTTTATAAAAACATAGTTATATCATTTCCGGTTGAATATTGATAAATTAAGTGAGCAGGAAGATGGCGTTGAAGTTAGAGAATCAGTTTTTTCATAACTAATTAAAGAGGAGAGGTCTATTAAATAAGACAGGTATTTAATAATTTGGGACTACTCTTTTTTTACCTACTCAAAGTAGACTTCTTTTTTCTCACTAATTTTATATATAGGAATTGAATCATTATCAATAAAAATAATTTTTGATGTATAGAATTATTAGGTTAAAATCGCTTTAATTATTGCAATTTATACTTGATACGATAATATTTAGATTAACTCTAGTATCGGGAATATTGACAAAGTTTTGATTATTTTTTTTCCTAAATTAACATTTTGTTACCATTATTAATTTTGAAAAATTATTCATAATGCCATTTTTTTTGTGAGTGATGAGAACATGAATTATCTAAGCGATCTGTTATATTCAAGTAATCATTAATGTGAAATTATTTATTAACTAGCTAGTTTTTTGATTTGATCCTCAATTAATTTTCAGGCAGAAGAAATTGAAGAGTTAACTTTAAATTTGTTACAGTTTACAGTATCGATCAATGAATTTCAGAAGTCTACCGATAATTCTAGCTTGATTAAATATTAATGTAGCTAAGTGTAGCTAGGTGTTCAAACCAATATCAATACTAGCAAAATTTTCTTCTAACTCGTATTGTATTTGTTTGGCTTCAGAAATCACTTCAATGACATTAATAATTAGTCTGATAGACTTAATTCTTGACAAAAATTTATCCCAACTACATCATGATTTATTAAAAATACGCTAAAAGTATTGACTAATTATGTCTATATTTAGCTATATTAACAGTAAATGTTGGTGATACCTAACAAGTATAAAAGTTGGCTCAAGAACATTAAAATGCCCGAACAACCAAGAAAAATCAACAATAATAATAAATCCACAGATAATTTTCCCATTGTAATTTCTTTTGGATTAGCATTGCTAATGCTAGGTTTATCCTGGCGTATATTCACAATCATTGCTATTGCTTCTGGAGTTACCTGGTTCGTCAAGCGTTATCAGGAAAAACAACAACAACAAAAAGATTATTTGAATAACATATTCTATCAGTTAATTCAGGAAAATAATGGGTATATTACAGCCTTAGACTTAGCCATAAACTCCCAACTATCGGGAAAAATAGTCCAAGAGTTTCTTGATGAACAAGCCAAAGAATTTGGTGCTGAATTAGAAATTACACAAGAGGGTAGCTTATTATATTATTTTCCTACTGCTGTATCTCTAGTGGGAAGACCAACGGATAAAATTTTAGAACACAATACTCAATTAATCCCGAAAGTTTCAAATTATGAGACTCAACTGCCAAAGAATTCCCAACTAAATTCTCATCTAAAAGATTTCCCAGAAAATTCCCAACTTCAATCTGCTACTGAAATAGCTTCTCCTCTTACCCAAAAAGAATTAGCAATTAGGCTTAATGTTCATGCTAGTACTATCAGTAAACGGAAAACAAAACCTGATTTTGGAGAATGGAGTAGTCAAAAAGATCCGGAATCAATTGCATGGAAATATTTTAAAGAACAAGCACAATTTTTACCTATAATTCCTAGATTTTAAGCACAAAGTTTTAAATTAAATCAATGGCTTTTTTTTAACTTTTAGATCCCCAATATTTTACTTTTATCAAAAAATTTGGAGAGCAAAAGTTTACTTAAAATTTACTTGGCCTTAAGTCACAATTAAACAATAGCTTTACTAAAATTCAAGGACTTAATTTAAAAAGCATTTCCTGAGGGAATTCTCCTCAAACAGCAATTTGGTGCAGTCAGTATTTCCTAAACGGAATGCTCCGCAAACAGCTTAGATTTATACTGAAACCGAGTAAATGCAATTTCAAAGAGAATTTCAACCCCTCTTGAATTATCTAGTGTCTACAAGCTGGGAATTTCAACTCAAGTTGATAGCTGAAAGCCGATCGCCAAGAGCTAGTTAAAGAACCACTTAGATATTTTTCTATATTCTATAATTGCCTTACTTGACAAAAAGATAAAATTATGTTATAGAGAAGTAGAAAAATAAAATTAAAAATGGGCTATGTATTGAAAAATAATTATAACAAAATGTGAGAACAAACTTAAAAATCTTAATTAAACATTACAATAAAAAAAATTATAGGTAAGTGTAGCAAATGATGCCCAGAATACTCGTCATTGACGACGATCCTGCGATCGCAGAACTCGTTGCTGTCAACCTAGAAATGGCTGGCTATGAAGTTAGCCAAGCAGAAGATGGCATAAAAGGGCAAGCTCTAGCCCTCCAACTACTACCAGACCTGATAGTATTAGATTTAATGCTACCAAAGGTAGATGGGTTTACAGTTTGTCAACGTCTGCGTCGTGATGAACGGACAGCCGATATTCCGGTACTGATGTTAACTGCTTTAAGTCACACCCAAAATAAAGTAGAAGGCTTTAATGCTGGAGCAGATGATTATCTGACAAAACCCTTTGAAGTAGAAGAAATGCTGGCACGAGTGCGTGCCCTACTCCGACGCACAGATCGAATACCACAAGCAGCTAAACATAGCGAAATTCTGAATTATGGTCCTCTGACTCTTGTTCCTGAAAGGTTTGAGGCTATTTGGTTTGAGCAGACAGTCAAACTAACTCATTTAGAATTTGAGTTACTCCATTGTTTACTGCAACGACATGGCCAGACAGTATCTCCGAGTGAAATTCTCAAGGAAGTCTGGGGTTACGATCCAGATGATGATATTGAGACGATCCGAGTCCATATTAGACATCTGAGAACAAAGATGGAACCAGATCCTCGCCATCCTCGGTATATTAAAACAGTATACGGTGCTGGTTACTGCTTAGAGTTACCTAGTAATAGTTCCAGTTCTAATAATGTGGAAACATCTAATTTGGCAAAACCAAATCAGGAATGGGTGAGAGAACCTTAAAATAATTTCCGGTTGAAAAATTATAATTTAGGTATAAAAAACTGAACTGACAGAGAGATTTTTTCAAAATTCTGTAATACCTTACGAATTACAATCTCTCAACCGGAAATATAAATCAATTAACACTAACTGATTAAGCTTAATTTAGTTTTCAGTGAAGGAATAATGGTAGTCCTGGATGGTAATGGTGAGGATATATGTTTTTTAATTTTTCCCAAACTCCTAGTGCTCTCTACACTCCCCATCCCCCCATCTCCCGAAACTCTCGGTGCTTCCTTTACCATTACTATGTACCACCACCGGAATAATTATTCGGCGGGAATCCTGTAGAGTCAATAGACATCTGGTGAAAATAAACTTACCCTTTATTTAACATAAGCTAGAGTTGTAAAAGTCAGTTCCCTAAATCATTTTTCGTACCTTTTTCCTAAAAATCTATTCCCTGTTGCTTTCCGGAGCTGTTGCCTGTTACCTGCTATGTGCAAAAAGTATATATCTTTTTCACGCCTATGTCTAATATTGAAAAGATCGGAAACTAGTCCTCTGAGTTGCCAAAAATCCGCTAAAATCCATTAGTATATATGAGGATTTATACTATGTGTTGGATTAGATATATCAAAATAGCTCTAGTTAATACCATTGGAGCATTAGTAGCAATTATTTGGGTGCCTGTTCCTCAAGCAGTGGCACAACCTTCACTTCTAGAACAAGCAAACTCAGCAGTTTCGCCTTTAGAAACCCTCGAGTCAATAAACAACAACTTAAAAACTACAAGAAAAGTAAATTCACTATCAGAACTTTACCAGCTTAGAGACGAAATAAAAGCTGAACTGAATAAAGTTTCTCAAAGGCCAACTCTCCAAGAAGTAGAAGAACCCTGGCAATACCAATTTCACCTACAACAGTATGAAAAAACCCTGAAAAACTTCCGTAATGTAGAAGCTAATATTATTAGAGAAGAAAAAGCGCTTCAAAGCTGGAAGCAAGCGATCGCCAAAGCAAGTAAGGCAGTAGAAAAAGGAAAAACAATTCAGGCAAATTACCAAACTTGGCAAGAAGCAGAAAATCTTTGGTTAGAGGCAATTTTCAACCTGCGCCAAATTCCCCAAAACTCGTTAATTACAGATAAAGCGATCGAAAAAATGATCGAATATCAGGGTTATTTAGCAGTTGCCTCCTATGAAAAAGTCATAGCAGCAAGAAGATGGGTAGAAAATACAGAAGATGACACAGACAATAATACAACCAATTATTCACCCATTGCATATAGTTTATCTCCTGGTTTCACCATATATGGCGACACCAACAGAGACGGAGAGTTAGATGAAGCTGACAGATCGAGTAGAGAAAAATGGACTTTATCAGAAGGTGCATTGATGCTATTTAATAGCGATGATGATAATGGCGATCGAATACCAGACTGGCGCGATCGAGAAGTTAATGGCAAAACAGATGAAGCAGACTTAGCGCTGGTGAATATTCAAGTAGCAGAAAATTATCAAGATGCTCAAATCTATATCTCAACAGATACAGATGCTAGTGACTATATTAATGTATTCCAAAAAACAGAATACGGATGGCAACCAGTAGATATTTCTGGTACTGAAGCATTAATATCTAGAGAGAAAGTAGTATTAGGTGTGGAAGCTAAACAGTTCGCCGATCGCAACTGGAAAGGAGTCGTTAAATTAACAGCGATCGCTGAAAAAAATGGTAGACAAATTGCTTCTGATAGTATTCAAATAGGTGTAGTCCCCTGGTTAATGTCTCCCAATACTGCTCCAGTCAAAGAGCTTCATGTCAGCGAACGTGGTTTTGGCAATCAAGAATTTGTGGCCAAAATCAAACAGATCGTCGAAAGAACAGGTGCTAAAGCTCAAATTAATTCTGGTGGCACCACCTGGATGCAAGATACTAAAGAAATAGGTTATGTGCAATTTCCCTCTCAAGGTAAAACCCATAATATGAATGTGGTACTCAAAGCTAACCGTCCTGGGGAAAATGACCAATACGCTAGAAGTCTGCTCAAAGAAGATTTTGGCTGGTTTGAAGTAGGTAAACCTAGACAACTCGATCCCCTAAATAGATGGGCAGATGCTTATGGCAACCTAGAAGTGACACCACCTTTGCCAGGATACGATCTGGGAAGAATTTATTATGGTAAGGCAGGTGAAGTAGGTCTGAATCCAGAAATCGTTGATTTTATTAAAGCACAAAAGATTCAGGGTCCGCCAGTAGATATTGATACTTCTTGGTTAATGATTCGTCATGTAGATGAAATTATTAGTTTTATTCCTAGTAAATTTGGCAAACCTTTAATGTTAATTGTTAGTCCAGAAGCAGGGGTAAAACTATTAGAAGAATTGAGTCTACAAGGATATGGACAAGCGGCAATAAATCGTGGTTTAAGTACTCAAACAACGGTACGAGCAGCGCTAAAAAATCAGAAGTTAATTCAGCATAATCTCTATTTGCAGCGGGAAAAATTAGACCCATTAATTGACAAATTGAAGCGGGAATTTAATTTAAGTGATGACCAGATTATTCAAGTACCAGCTATGTTTGGATATAGCGGTTATTCTTGGTGGCCAAATATGGTAAATTCGGTGGTAGTGAATGGAGAATTGTTAGTTTCAAACCCCCTAGGAGCATTAATTAATGGTAGAGATTATACTCAGGAAAAATTCCGCAGGTTAGTAGCTGATGCTAGTTTAAATATTAATTTTATGGACGATAAATATTATCAGAATTTAAGAGGAAGTATCCATGATGCTACAAATACAACCCGTTTAGGAAAAAATAATCCTTTCTGGAAATCTTTGTCTGAGGATATTATTTCAGGGAGTAGGGAATAGGGAGTAGGGGAGTGGGGGAGTAGGGGAGTGTGGGAGTAGGGGAGAAAGATTTTTGTTGGGTTTATCCATCTATTGCAACATTTACAGCACTTTGTGACTCTATGAAGTACACCCCGAAGCGGGCAAGATGCCTGCACTACAAGATTTTCACCATTTACCTTGTACATCATTTGACTAATACCATTTTCAAAAAATATTGCTACATTGGCTATTCAAGGTATTAGGTGTTAGGTGGTAGGTGGTAGGTATAAGAAATAAACAGTGAAGATTTTTCAATTCCGTTAAGCATCTATATTTTACTGTAACAATCTTGCTTGAATTTGGTATAAAATATGCTGTAATATCATGTCCGGATAAGAGCGTGATAAAAAAACTTTATCCCTTCTAATCTTTTCTTCCCTTCTGCCTTCTGCCTTCTGCCTTCTGCCTTCTGCCTTCTGCCTTCTGCCTTCTGCCTTATGCCTTCCTTCTTCCAAAGTGTAAGTATTCAACCGGACATGATATAAGATGAAACCGTCTACTACATGATTTAATATTTATTTGACAAATACTCTTTTAATCAAGTTAAGAAGTCTTATTTTTGACTTTTGATTTGCTATTAAACCCTATCTATCAGGAGAAAAAATGTCTGATTTTATGGATTTTTTGAAGCATAAATATGCTTATGTTGCCTTGGGAGAATTTAAACCAGGAAAGTTTGAAGAAGCAAGGGAACTTTATGAAAAAGCAGTTGCTACCTATAACGACGGTTTTAAGGGAGCTTATTTATTGCAGTTGCCAGGAACAGATAAAGGTATTGCTGTAATTTTTTGGGAAGGTGTTGAAGATATGGATGCTAATCAAACTGATGCTTATAAAGCGGCATTGGAACAAATGTCACATTTATTTGCTAAACCACCAGAAACTAATTTTTATGAAACTGTTACTGAGATATTGCCAGAGTAATATCATGTCCGGTTGAGCAGTTGCAAGGAGGAGTCAGGAGTCAACCCACCCCTCGCCCCTCCCCCTCCCAAGAGGGGAACTCAGGAGTCAGGAGGGAAAAAGAAGAAGAAAGTTTTTGGTCGCGTAAGCGGAACGGAGTTCTATCGCGCTATTAAGCGGACATGATCTAATTGGGTAGATAAGGATAGTCTTGGTCAATTTAATTAGACAAATTTTGCCTTGAATATCCTGACAATTAGACGAATTTTCCTCTGCATTATAAATTGGGGGATAGAAAAAATCTATTCCCCCTACTCCTGAATATTACGAACTAATTTTGATTGTAATCTGAATCCGATCTGCAGCACTAGAAGGAACGCACCATTTTAACAGCGATCGCTTAATTTCCTCTATAATTTTTTTATCCTTCAAACTGGAAACTTCATCATCTAAAATTACTCGGAGTACGCGATCGCCTTTCACCTGCAATTCCAAAACTATTTCACCATGAATATTTGGTGGTATATTCAGATTTTGTAGATGCTGTTGGAGATTTTCTTGCCCTGCAGCATCTAACCCGATAACTTGGATAATTTGCAAAGGAGTATCAGTTGAGTTTGCAGAATCTTTTTGTTTGAGAGAAAGTACCATTCGCATAAAATTCCCTACTACTTTAGGAGTTTCCTCCACATTTGCAACTTCCTTCAAGTCTGTCGCTATCCGTTTCAGAAGTTGCTCGGAAGTAGGAATTTTTCGGTCGCGGACTAATATTTTAACTAAAACCTTATCGTTAGTTTTGAGAACGCGCTCTATGTGAGAAAGTCTTACTGGATAGTCATTATCCGAAATGTTGTAGCGCATTCTTACTTCTTTAGTAGAAGCAGTTTCCTGTAGTTCGCCTTGTTTCAAGAATCTCGAAATTCCTTTCTTGATACCCGAAGACCCTATTTTCTCTTGTTGCTCCACCGAATCTATTGCTTGAAGTTGCGATAGCTGCATCATCAAGTCCGGAGAGTCAGAATAAGTTGACATGATACGATCTGAATCATTGTCTAGCATCCGACACAGCAAGTCCGGAGAGTCGGAATAAGTTGACATGATACGATCTGGATAATTGTCTACTCGAAATCTTTCAGGTGCAGCACCGAACCCCTCATAACTCACTCCCTCTGGCATTTCCACAGGAACTTCCATCGAAATACTCTTACCACCAGGTTCAACACGCACCTCTTCACTCACCGCAACAAACGCCGTATATTCTGACAACAATTGATAACTTAAAGCGGTCTCCGTCACTTCTTTTACCACCGACTTCTTATCATAATCAAACATCTGATTCATCAAATGCTTAATCTTTTGCCTGGCCCAAATTTGAGCAACTGCTATATTGTCAGAATCAGCAAAATGAATATCGAAAGTCTGCTGATAAATTTCCCCACCAGCAGCAATACCATTAACCTGTAACTCACCTCCCACAGCATCCTGTTTTTGCCCAAACAAAACCAAAGGTTGCTCGGCAAATAAATCTGGAGTTGTCACCGGATAAATTTCTGGTACTTCACCCCGACCATTCCACTCAACCTCAATTTGAGTCAATACTGGATTATTAATTTGCTGAAAAAATTTCTCTGCTACTTCCTGACTTGGTTCATCCTGTCGCACAACTCTGGCAATACCCCGCCCAATTTCTGCTAAACGGTTAATCAAATATCGATTTACCGAACTACCGACACCAAAACTATAAAGTCGGTTTCCTGGTTGGAGTTGGTCTTGCACTTCTGCCAATACTGCTTTTTCATTACCAATATAACCATCGGTCAACATCACAATACTCCGTAGTCTTCCCGCAGGTGGAGGCGGAAAATTCAAAACTTCCTCGATGCCATTCAATAATTCAGTGCCACCATTTGCAGTTAATCTATTGATATAGTTAATTGCAGTGGCAATATTGTTAGGTGTATTCGGTAGAGGTTGTTCTGACAGTTTTCTGGCAGTATTGGCAAAGTCGATAATTGTGAAAGTGTCGTTGGGGTTAAGTCCGTGGATAAAACGGCGCATTAATTCCTGGCATTTCAACAATGGTTCTCCCCTTTGGGAACCGGAAGTATCCATGAGGAAAACGACATCTTTCGGCACAATTTCATCACTGCGATACCGTAAAGCGGGAATTAGATAAACGGCAAAATATCCGCCACGTTCGTCTGCTTGAGTTAATACTGTTGCTTTGGTACGATCGCTAGCAACTTTATAGCGGAGAATGAAGTCTTTGTTTGGGATGGTGTCTTCATTTCCTAATTTAACCGTAACAATTTCTCTTCGCTCAGATGTTTGAATTTGGTGGGATATGGAATTCACCTGAAAAATTGGCATCCCACAGTTTATTTCTACTGTCATACCAATATCATGTCCCGAACGAGTTGCCGGGGGAACTATTGGTGGTGTAATTTGACTAGCATCGGGAACTTGGTCTGTATCGCCACTTCTATCTATAGGTGTTCCGGGAATATAACGAGGTCCGACTACCATTGGAAAGACAAATTCATAATCCCCACCTTCAAACTTCAGGGAGTCTGTGTAGCGAATAATCACATCTATTTGCTCCCCTA
>NZ_JAAHGB010000077.1:0-26341 GCF_010672695.1 Okeania sp. SIO1H4 | reverse complement strand
AATGCCGATCATTTTTAGCTTGGCTATTGACCATTTATTTTACGATCGCGATCACACTTCTGAGTATTCTATCTCAGGAAGAAGGCATTGCTTCTACTGGTCACTTATTTCTGCCATCCTGCACTAGTAGGAACGAGTCGCACTCCGTTTTTGTTTAGTCTGTTTCTTCTAATAAATAATGTAAAATGGATGAAGAAGTATAATTCTCTTCTTTGTATTTCCAACTTAACTTGTGCACTGGATCAACTCTGCTATCAATTCGCTCTTTAACTTCTGCTGTTAAAGGACGAAGCAACCCATATTTACCTAGATCATCTCCAGTATTGTAATATGGCTTCATTTTTTTATATAGTTCCAAAAGTTCTCGATCTGAATTTATTAAATTAGCAAATATGAAGTGAAAAATAAAATAGGGATAAACTTTAAAAATTTTCCTGACAATCCATGAAGACCAAAATCTAGTTGTTTTATATTTCCTATTAAAAAACAACTGCAAAAACTTAAGTCTTTTTTTCGCTATTGTTGTACCACTATGGTAAAACTCATTATCACTATAAAAAGAAGTTAACTTTTGATTAATTTTTACAATGATAGGATTAGACTTTTCTGCAGCTAAAAACCAAGTAAAAATCCATCCGTATCCTTTTGTTTTGTAAACAAAGGCAAAAAAGCCAGCTTGAGTATAGTCTCCTAACCATTTGTCTAGCGGGACTCGGCAGAGGCTAGTTGCGTCAGCCCAAACCCCTCCATATTTTGAGAGTAATTCAAGTCTGACTAAGTTAGATTGTTTAGTTTTAGGAAGTTGGCATAATTTTTCTTCCGGTAAAGAAAGAGTTATATAGTCTTGGATATTGTTTTCATCTAAAAAAATAACTTCCCAGTCAGGGTTATACTTTTTCCAAGATTCATAGCACTTTCTCACAACCAATGGTGCTTGTGAAAACCCCTGATACCATAAAAACCAGATTTTTTTCGGTATAGTCACTTCTTTATCTCCAATCAGGCTAGTTTATGCAAGTAATCACCATCACTTGCAAATAAAATTAAATTACTTGATTTTCAGTAAGTTCAATACTTGTGCTTGACTAGACTATAAAAGCATTAGTATCTCAATACTACAAATAAAATAGTAAAATAGCAAGGGTTTATTCATAACTTCACTGAATCTTTAAAAAACACGCATAAATCCTGCTCAACTTTACATAATTTTCATAAAAAATCTCTTGAGTAGCATAAATATTTCCTCAAGGTCAACTATTTATGTGTAACTTTACTGAATCTTTAAAATCAAGAAAAAAATTCCAAGTTGGTGAGAAATATTTTTTATTACCCAAGTAAAATATAGCATCGATCATGCACGCGTGTGTAAAGTTATCTTTTTCTTTACCTTCTGGAACTGTGTCTCTAAAGCCCAGAATTTTATACCTCACCAGTATGGGAATTTGTATATCATCGATCGCCTTTTTGAGAAATAGGCCATTAAATTAGAGATAACTGCTTAGTTATTTTTGCCTATTGACTTTATTTGCTAAATTTAAGTTAACTTGACAATTATAGTTTTTTCATAGATATTTGAGACAAAAGCATTATGCATTCACCAATGCCAAAAATAGAGAAGGAAATGGGGAGATGGGGAGATGGGGAGATGAGAGTATTTTTCTACCTGCTTGATGCGCTACCAGGTTTGCTATTGGGCGACGCGGGGTCTCATCAGCTTTTTCCCCATTCTCGTTCCTGAATTTCCACAACTTCCTCAGGCTGAGGACGGAAGCCAAAAGCACATACCGCGTCCAAAGATACGCTCAGGGGTTCTATAAAGACAGTACAGATAAAATCAATCTTGCCTATTCAGCATTTGTCAAATTATATGAACACGTGGATTTATTTTGGTCACTAGAGTTGGCCAACATACTGACCAATCCCACACTTTGCGCTCTGCACTACCCTTTAATTTATCTATATCTTCTATATCTTCTATATCTATAATAGTATATAAATAGAAATTAAGAACTCAAAATTGATGATATTAAATTTAGATCAATCTGGAATTTTAGCCTTTGTTAGTTCAAGCTTGGATAGTGAAATAAACAGTTACTGGAATTACCAATAACACAGGTTGTACGCTCCTCAAAGAGAAATTGCTGACCTTTGAGAGTTGCTTGAGTAATAGTAAAAATAATTTTTGCTGACATCTTTAATTTATCTATATCTATAAAATAGAAATTAAGAACTAAAAATTGATGATATTTTATTGATTTATAAAAATTTAGATCAATCTGGAATTTTAGCCTCTGTTAGTTCAAGCTTGGATAGTGAGATAAGCAGTAATTTTTACAGTTTACTTTCTAAAAATTAAATGGATGTACCGACTAAGAGTACTACTGCTACAAAACTGCTGATATTTGATTTATAACTAATTATCCAAACTTGATATTAACCCTCCAATAAAAATGTAGAATAAAATATAGATAATTCTAAGATGGAACTATGAATCTAACACTTGAAGAAGTAAAAACCATTGATGAAAAGCTTTCAAGACGTCATATAGACCTCGATTCAGGTGGTTACTTTATTATTTTTCTTGATCGAGAAGCAGGTTTAATATGTGCAAAACACTTTACTAATATTATTGACAACCGTGGTTTGGCTATAGATCCAGAAACAGGAAAACCGATTCCAGCAAAAGGCAAAGTAGAACATACTCACACGAGAATATTTACTGCGAGAACTGCAAAAGAAATATGTGTAAAAATATTGGAAGAAACCCCCCCCTGTACAGTCACAATGTTAGATCATGCTGCTTATTTGGGGCGGGAATTTGTGCGTGCAGAAATGGCTTTATTAACTGGTAAGGAATATATTCAGGATTAATTGAATTAAGGATAACGATCAGAAATTAGACTTTTACTATTCTCCTTAATTTCTATCAAGAAAAACCTTGATACCAGAAATAAGTAACCATTGGTACAATTGTAGCTACAACTAGCAATACAACCACTAAGATAGTTGCACTTTGATCGTCAGTTTCTTCTGCTGATTTAAAAGTAGCTAATACTTGTGCTGCAAGCTCATCTTTAACTTCCGGAGGGCCTGGGTCGGGTTCTCCAGATAATACAGCACTCAGGCGATCGCTAGCTGCTAAAAAAGCTTCATTGTATTTGTTGCCATCTCTAATAGGTACTTGAATAGTTTCATCAACTACACTCTGAGTAATGTCATTAGACATAAGTTCTTTAACTGCATCACCAACCCGAATAGCATCATTATTGGTGAGAGTATCTAATACTATTAAAGTTTGATTGACTTTTGTTTCTGGGGTAGGAAACCATTTGTCAAATAGCTTTTCCGTAAAACTATCCACGGTCTCACCATAGTCTAGGCGACGGATAGTAACAAATCTAACTTCATTACCAGTAGTATTGGCCAAACTTTCTAAGGTATTGTTCAGTTTACTTTCTGTTATCCGACTGAAAACTTCAGCATCATCAACAATAAATGTACGAGCGCCTGCCACTAAACTTGGCATTTGATAAACTCCAGTTGCGGATGCAGAAGATATTGGCAAGATAGTAGCCATAATAATTAATAGTAGAGATACTATTAAAGTTTGGAGATTTTGAAAATTGAAGGTTTTATTGAATAGTTGTACCATCAGATACTTTCCAGTTTTTGGTAAAAGTGAATTTTTTTGAGAGTTACAGTTTTTTCCCACAGTCTATGACAGGGGCAAAACTTTACTAGACTTTACTTACTTTATCATTTTATTTATAGACAGCAAAAAACTAAACAGAACCCACCCAATGTTACTTAAATGATCTTTTAGAGGCTAATATTTATCTAGTTGGTTTTCTCTTAGTCTTTAATCTTGGACTTTTTTTTTGAATTTTTGACCTCTGCTGAACTACTTCCGGTGGCGGACTATAATCTCCATTAGAGAAATATTTTCGCTCCACTAGAACTTCCGGTTCTACTTCAATGCACAGACGAGCACCTCCTGCTTGACTTTTATTCGGTTGATGGGGTTGATAAATAATTTGGCAAGGTCCGTTAATTTTCAGGGCATGGCAATAATCCTTTTTATCTCCCACTTTAACGGCAACTACTGGGTGAGAAGTTTTATTGTCTCGGTTATATATAGTCAATAGTTTTTCGTAGAACATGAACAATAGTCTTGGCTTTACGTCGAATTGATGTCTCCAGGGTGTTTTAACCCCTGGAGACATCAATTACACAGTGGCAGGTTTTGTCTGCAACCATACACCACCAACTTGATCCTGATTCAGCACCACCAACTTTGGCTGAAGTTGTGAATTGGATTGCTCAATTGGGCGGATTTTTAGGTCGAAAAGGTGATGGTTCTCCTGGTGTTAAAGTTCTCTGGGGTGGACTCTCGCCATTGCATGATCTTGTTAAGGGCTGGGTTGTTTGTCAGTCTCTTGTGGTTAATTCAACGTGAGTTCAAAAGAATTTTCATCGCCGAACTTCAGACTCAGCCAACTTTCAGCTTGCTCCCTTAACATGACCTCAACATCTAATTATCAACAAGCAGAAGTTAATGACAATTGTCGGATAGTCAGTTTGGCGATCGCTCTGACAAAATAGCTGATTTTCAGTCAGCTTTGTAGTTGATGTTACCTCAAAATCTAATTATCAACAAGCAGAGCTTAATGGCGATTTTTGGAGAGTCAGTTTGGCGACCCCTACTCCATACATAAATGCTTTTTTTTGTCAAACCTGATGTTAAGAAAGATGTGAGTAATGGATAGCTTTAAAAAGGGAGGCGCATACCCACAATTTTTCGGTAAAGAAACTTGAGAGTTTGTATTGGTTAAAGATAAACCAAATAATAACTAATCACCAGACTTAGCATTTAGATATGTGTTGAAGTTGAGGGTTTATTGAAGAAATCCTTAATCACAGCAAAAGCAATAATTTTACTTTTTGCTTTCAAATATAAAAAAAATATTAATTTATTGACATTAGTAATAAGTCATGCTAGCAAATCGTATAAGGTAATTACTAAATTAAAGCTTATGTCCATCAAAAATATAGCTGATTGCAGATAAGTTAATTATGAACATGTAGCAAAACCTAGAATGCTCTAATCTCCATTCTCTGTTCAGGAAAAATCTAAAAACCCAGTAACTTAATACCCGATCAAGTTGCAAATTGCTATAGATTTTGGCAGAAATAAAAAATTAAGATAGCGTAGAAAAAATAGGACTTTATCTTGTTAATGTCTAACCAAACTAAACAATAAAATTCTATTTCTCCTGACCCATTGACCACTGGTGCATATCATTCCTAACCTAAATATAAAATCCCAGCTTGTAACATCCTAAATAAAGTCTTATGTCAACCCTTGTTATTGTGGAATCTCCCACTAAAGCCCGCACCATCCGTAACTATCTACCCTCTGACTATCGGGTCGAGGCATCCATGGGTCACGTGCGTGACCTGCCACCTTCTGCTGATGAAATACCAGAAAAATATAAAGGAGAAAAGTGGGCACATCTAGGTGTAAACGTAGACTCAAATTTTGAACCCCTCTACGTCGTCCCTAAAGACAAAAAGAAAACCGTCAAAGAACTTAAAGATGCCTTGAAAGAAGCTGATGAATTAGTTCTAGCCACAGATGAAGACCGGGAAGGGGAAAGCATCAGTTGGCATTTACTGCAATTACTAAAACCAAAAGTTCCTACTAAGCGGATGGTATTCCACGAGATTACCCCAGAAGCTATCCGTAAGGCGATCGAAAATTGTCGCAATATAGACGAACAGTTAGTCAGGGCACAAGAGACAAGACGTATTCTAGACCGACTTTACGGTTATACTCTCTCACCTGTACTGTGGAAAAAAATAGCCTGGGGTCTCTCTGCTGGTAGGGTACAGTCAGTAGCAGTTCGACTATTGGTAACCCGAGAACGTCAACGTCGAGCTTTTAAACAAGGAGGTTATTGGGATTTAAAAGCTAGTTTAGAACAGGCAAAAAAACCTTTTGAGTCTAAACTTGTCACCCTTGGGGGTACAAAAGTAGCTACTGGTAGTGACTTTGATGAGAATACAGGCAAAATAGCTGAGGGTAGAAATGTAGTTCTGTTGGATGAGGCTCAAGCAGAAGCTCTGAAGGAACGGCTGCAAGATAAGCCTTGGACTGTTAATAGTGTTGAAGAACGAGCTGTTAAACGTAAACCATCCCCACCCTTTACCACTTCTACTTTACAACAAGAATCTAACCGTAAACTAAGAATGGGTGCTAGGCAAACGATGCGGACAGCCCAAAGTTTATATGAACAGGGCTTTATTACCTATATGCGTACAGACTCAGTACATTTGTCTGATGAAGCGATCGCTGCTGCTCGGAGTTGTGTGGAAAAAATGTATGGTCCAGAATATCTGAGTCCCCAACCACGACAATACACTACTAAAAGTAAAGGAGCTCAGGAAGCCCACGAAGCTATTCGCCCTGCTGGTAAAACTTTCCGCACGCCCCAGGAAACAGGATTGAATGGTCAAGAACTTGCTCTTTACGATTTAATATGGAAACGGACAGTGGCTTGCCAAATGGCTGACTCTCGTCAAACCCATATTACAGTTAACCTGCAAGTAGAAGATGCGGGTTTTCGTTCTAATGGTAAGCGTATAGACTTTCCTGGTTTCCTCCGGGCTTATGTTGAAGGTTCCGATGACCCAGAAGCAGCTTTGGAAGACCAAGAAGTACCTTTACCTCCTCTGAAACAAGGCGATCATCCAAATTGCCAAGAAATAGAAGTATTAGGGCATGAAACTCAACCACCTGCTAGGTTTACCGAAGCATCTCTGGTAAAAACTCTGGAAAGTGAAGGTATTGGCCGTCCGAGTACCTACGCTACTGTTATTGGTACTATTGTTGACCGTGGTTATGCCAAACTTCAGAATAATGCTTTGGTTCCGACTTTTACTGCTTTTGGGGTAACAAGTCTATTAGAAAAGCACTTTCCTGAATTTGTGGATGTTAAGTTTACTGCCCGTATGGAACAGACTCTGGATGATATTTCTACTGGTGAAGCTCAATGGTTGCCATATCTACGAGAATTTTATTCTGGAGAAAGTGGGTTGGATACTCAAATTAAGGAACAGGAAGAGCAAATTGACCCTAAGTTAGCCCGTACCATTGAATTGGATAATTTGGATGATGAACCAGAGATGACTTATCGTATTTGTATCGGTAAGTTTGGTGCTTATATTGAGGCAGAAAATGGTGAAGGTGTTGTCAAGGCTTCTATTCCTGAAGATTTAACTCCATCAGACTTAGATCCAGAACAAATAGAGAAAATTCTGAAGCAAAAAACAGAAGGTCCTGAGGAATTAGGAATTCATCCAGAAGAAGATAAACCTATCTATATAATGACTGGTCGTTACGGTCCTTATGTACAGTTGGGTGATGAGGTAGAGGGAAGTAAGAAAAAACCAAAGCGAAGCTCACTGCCGAAGGGTGTAAATATGGAAGATGTGACTTTGGATATGGCGGTAGGGTTATTGTCTTTACCTCGTACTTTGGGTGTTCACCCAGAAACGGGTTGCAAAATTCAAACTAATTTAGGACGTTTTGGTCCTTATGTTGTTCACGACCAAGGAAAGGAGGTTGGTAAAGATTATCGTTCTTTGAAAGCTGGGGATGATGTTTTGACTATTACTTTGGAACGTGCTTTGGAGTTATTAGCTCAACCTAAAAGAGCGAGGCGTGGTAGTGCTAAAGCTGCACCTCCACTCAAAGATTTGGGTAAACATCCTGAAGATGGAGAGGCTGTGGGTATTTATGATGGTCGTTATGGACCTTATGTGAAGCATGGTAAGGTTAATGCTTCTTTGCCAAAGGATACGGCTGTTGAGGATGTGACTTTGGAGCAAGCTGTGGAACTTTTGAAGGCAAAGGCTAGTAGTAAGAAGTCTACTCGAGGTAGAAAGTCTAGAAAGTCAAAGGCGGAAAATAATTAGAATTTCGGTTATATTTAGATTACTAAGTAGTATGGTGGGTAAATATTGATTAGACCTCTTGCAAAAGTATTTTTCTGATAGTGTTTACGTCAATTATTGTTCACTTTTCCTTGTTCCCTGTTCCCTGTTTCCTTTTCCCGACTTCCGCAAGAAGTCTATTGATTGAGATGAATGTTGACATCCTCCCCGGCCTAAAGGCGCGGAGATTCCTATGGAGCCGAAACTCCTCGGTAGGTTGACGTTTTGCTGGCGCAAAGCTTCGCTAACACAGACTGCTGCTACCTTGGCGGTAGTCTTACCCTTGCCTCCACGTCCGTTTTTTGTCTCGGACTGCCCGCCCGCGACTAATATGTTTATTGCTGCATTTTCATCGCGGTCTTGCTTACTACCAGGCATTGGTGAATGCGTAATGCTTTTGTCTCAAATATCTATGAAAAAACTATAATTGTACCGTTCATAAATATTTAATGGCATTACCTAATCACCAACCCCAGATTTTCTGTTGTCTTGAAGGTTGATTTTTTTGATTTCTATTAATGAACCTCCTATTGAAGCTGCCCAAGAATTTGTTAATTTTTTTTCTAGTTGATTTTTAATCAAATGTATTAGCATTCTAATTACATAAAGATTCCATGGCATTTATTTTTGTTTGCCTACTCATCCCATCTAATTCATATCAAGGCTAAAGCATCTTCGTAGCGTTGCTCTAAAATACTGTTTTTTTAATCTTCTAATTCTTGAATCATTGCTTTTGCTACATCTTTTGCGGAGTTAAACTCCATTCTGAGGCTGGTAAGTTTTTGAAGGGTAAAAATGTTCTTCTCTTGAGAGAGAATATTTTTTCCGTTTGTCATCGGGAGCAAACAAATTTCCTCTTGTTCCCTGCTCCCTACGGACGTTGTATGCAACGTCTAAATTTTTTATTGGGGTTATTTAAAGAGACATGATATTAGATAAATTTATATTGTTCCTCCCGGAGATTGCCACAGGGGTATCAACACTTTTCTCTCAAGATTAACGTCAATATTTATCCCCCTTGCAATGACATTAATAATTTGAATTATTATCTTTTTTTTCGGGTTTAATTCCCCGTAGTCTACACGGTGTTTACAAGCTTGTTGAAGTTTGTAGAAACAGTGGCAGGTTTTGACTATCCCCATCCACTTTTTCCTTCTTCCTTCTTCCTTCTTCCTTCTTCAAGGAATTTGCCAAATACGCTGATGATATTGTTCTGGATCAGCGTAAGGATCGGCTATAGAATTAGTATGGTCGTGAGTATTATTGTTATGGTCATGGTTGTGATGATGATGACCATGACCGTGAGAATGTGCTTCACCAGCAACAGTAGCTAACCGAAACTTACACATTTCACAGTTCATTTGTACTTCTCCTAACTGTGTCTCTATTTCCCTTTCTCGCAATAATTCTAATAATGTTGGATGCGCTCCCATTTCTGGCAGACAAGTCATAGAAATACCTGGATATTGTTCTTGTTGTTGAGCAGTAATATCAAATATTTTCTTGACCAAAACTCCGGTAAATAAAAAGTAAGGCAAAACAATAATACGCTTCGGTTGATATAATCTAGCTCGCCGAAAACCTTCTTCTAAACGAGGATGAGTAATGCCAATAAAACAAGTTTCAATTGTTAGATATCCACTGCCTTCCCATAACATTCGAGCTAGTTTATAAACATCTCCATTAGCATCGGGATCGCTCGAACCTCGCCCTACAAATAATAAAACTGTTTCGGAGGGATTAAAATTAGTTTCTTCTAATTCTGTGAGACGTGATCGCCACAATTCTAAAATCTTGGGAGTAATGCCAAAATGTCGCCCATAATGGAATTTTATTTGAGGATGTCGTTGTCTTGCTCGGTCTAATTCATTGGTAATATCAAATTTATTGTGGCGAGCTGCAAATAATAAAATTGGTAAAGCAGATAATTCTGTGTAACCTTGTTCTACACATTTATCTACTCCTTCTTGAATAGTTGGACCTGTTAATTCTAAAAAGCAAGGTATCACAGGTCGAGATTTATCTAAATTTTGATAAGCTGCAACAAAATCTAAGAAAGTTTGTTTTCCGTCAGCATCTCGTGTCCCATGACCTATCAATAATAAAGGTCTTTGTAGTGGTAATGGAGGTAATTTATGATTTGTAGATATACTATTTCTTTCTTCTGTTGAAGTCAGATTTTTTTGTGCTTTGATTTCGGAATTTTGAGTTGAATATTTCATTAATTATCCTTTCCTGTTTCAGGCAGGAAGCTAGGGTTGACAAGTGATAAGTAGGTGTTATGGCCGATCGAGTTCTTTTGATTAGTAAGTAGTTATTTATTTTGTATATTAAATACTTTTATCAATTTGTCGATTTACCGAAAAATTGTGGTTTAAAGCCTCCTCTTTTAAGGGGATAAAAGCGGTCGTTAGCGTAGCTTCCCGTAGGGTGGGATGGCGAGGGGACCTCGCCATATCCAATGGACCAAGAGAAGAAAAATTTTCATGATTATTCAATCCTATCCGTTTTAAAGGAGAGGTAATTAATTAATAATTAATAATTATTGAAAGTTGCCGCACAGCCTCGGAATTACACCGGAGTTTCCCCACTTTTTCAGCAAAATATATATAGCAATTAGCACATCGCCCATGAATATTGTAAGCATTCAGCCGTCAGTTATTACTTTTAATTTTAGATAAAAGCTTTACTAATTTAGTCAGAATTTACACTTACTATCAAAGCTAGCTTTATAGTCTATATTCATTAAAATTTATCAGAGCTGAGAGCTGACAGTTAATAGCTGTTTGAGCAGCATTCCCCAGGAAATGCTTACTGGATATTCAGATTTTTTTCTCGATATTCTCTCGTTTTCAAGGCTAGTTAATATCTTTAATTTATACAGAAATTGCTATCAATTATTCTTGTATTTTTTGATTCTGATTTACAGCACATTGCAGGTTTATGAGGTACAGATTATCTAATCATTATTTTAATGAATGAATAATGAATATTGTTCTTCTGTTACTGTACCTCATTTACTTGAAAAGTGGTGTAACTTTTAGTTATTTTAGCAAACTTAATTTATTATGCAATCCTTAAAAAAATCTAATGATTAATTAAAAATTGCTAGATTACTACTATTAAAGTTATTCATACCAAATCCGCCCATAGAAAGCTAGTTTTTCGGGTGCATCTCTTATGTGCAAAAATACTTTTTTCCTATATATTCCCTGTTGCCCGTTGCCTTCCGAAGCTGTTGCCTAAAAGCGATAAATTTTTGGCTTTATTCAAAATTCTGACTTCAGGCAGAGGTACTGATAACTGATAACTGAAATGACCCCCATTTACCATTACCCCATTTACCATTACGCTCCACAGGACTACCAAATTATTCTATTTATCATTGTGTTTAGCACTCCAATAAAAAACGGCAGGGGGATGAAATTAAGGTTGCACGCCAGAAAAAATTCTGATATAGTAAATAGACTGAGGTAAATTTGAAAACAAACATGATTTTTTATTCAACGCAATAATCAAGAATATCACAAGAAGGGCGATCGCGAAAATAGTATTACTGAAAAAGGAAGATTTTCAGAAAATTCCCCCTACTCCCCCAAGGTCAATTTATTGTCACGCTTAGAAAAAAGGAGGAGGAGGTGGGAAGTGTGGGAGGTGTGGGGATCGCAAGATATAAAAAAATATAGGGTTGTAAATATTCGGGCGACGACAAAGAATTAGCCCTGCTCCCAGGAGGGGAAGTGTGGGGAGATTCGTATATTTGCACAAATGTATTTCTTATTAATATTCTCTGACGACAAAGAATTAGTCATGCCCTACCCCCCCCACTTCTTCTTCAACAATTAAAAAAATTTAAGTTGTCAAATCTCAGGCCAAAATAAGACTTTTAGTATTGATACTTATAAAGAATAGAATATCTACAAAAGAAAAAATATTCAAAATGTGGACTTGTTAACTACAAAAGAAAGTTCTGCGGGATATAGGGAAATAAAAAAATTCAGCTTTCAGATGATATATGTAATTTCAAGGAACAATCATCTCCTATTTATAGACATAACTTTATACTATATTAAAACCAGTCTTAAGCTGAAAAAAAGTTGTGAGGAGAAAACAATCTTTCACCTCTAACGGCAATTCTCAACCAGAGTTAGCCTAGAATATTCAAAACTAATTAAGCAAGATTGGAAACAAAACGATAGAATCGTAAGCCGTAGTATCTGACCAAATAATCTGATAATTACCATGAATGACACAACAAACGAATTACTCGAAAATATGCCCAGGGAGCAGAGGGTTGGGCAACTGCGCAACTTAATTGAAACTTTACACATAGCTGATGAAGTGGCCAGTAAAGGCTATCTAATCACTAGCTCAGAGTTAGCAGATTTAATGGACATCAATGCCAGTGCTGTCACCAGCCGTGGAGACCATTGGGTCTGGCGGAACTGGGTAGTATCTAGAGTACGTCGTGAAGGCAACCAAAGTGCGATTCGTTTCTGCTAAAAGTCAAGGCCATCAGGTTATAGCAGAAGGCAGAAGGCAGAAGGCAGAAGGCAGAAGGAAAAATCTTACCTGGCCTAAGTTTTAGATTCTTGAGCTGTCCGCGCTCTTTGCTTCAAATGCTATAAGACGTGAGTAGAGTAAGGCCATTAGCCTTATAACTAAATGACCTTGGAGGTGAGATTCCTTCCGCCCAGGTGCAGGGTTGACAGCATTACCCCTACGGTAGCGACTAGCGACCAATCCGTAAAGCGGGGTAAAAAGGTGGTAAAGCTTTAAGCTTAAATGAGTTTCCATCAAGCACAATACCCATTGGATAGCGAAAAGCGAAGATGTAATTGAAGCGTCGTAATTTTCAACCAGTGAAAGAAGCTGTGACACTGGAGCCAAAAGGCACAGGATAGGGAGTTAGCGAGATTTGGTTCGGCTAATAAGCACTTCCCGTAAACCCGGCGTAAAGCATCATCCTAAAGGTATATAAATAAGGTCGTTTGGAACGAAGTAACCCATGAAAAACTCTTGAATAGTTATTTAGGGTTTGCGCTTCACTAGTCTTTGAGTAGGGGTAGGAGACAGGAGACAGGAGACAGGAGACAGGAGAAATTGGAATTTATAGGAGGTAGGAGCTAAGTTTTGTCTCTTGATTTTTCTGCCGAAGTCTTGTCTAAAATACGCTCCTTTTTGAGCATAAAGAGCTGAAAAATTTGTACCTTTTAAAGGTCCTAAAAAGGCTAAAGCCTTTATATGTCAATGCTTTTAGATTTAATCAGCAAGCCCTATTTAGAACTCAGAAGTTAGAACTCAGAAGTCAAATTCTTGCCGTGACTATATTTAAAAGGCGCATATGGCGAGTGCTACAACTCTTTTTAGAGTAAAATAACTGACTGCTGATAACTGATAACTGATAACTGATAACTGATAACTGATAACTGATAACTGATCAAGTAGGTGCTAACCGGATGTTTGATTGGGAAGGATTGTGTCAGAAGCAAAGGCCCTTATTTAATGTAATGGGATAAGCTGACGGACACACGGTGATTTGGAATGTAGAGTTTGATTAGGTAATAGAAATGTCCAATACGAGTTTGAAGACTACGGTGGAATGGCAGGAATGGCGCGATATTAACTGGTTAAAGGTTGAGCGTCACGTCTTTAAGTTACAGGAAAGAATCTACAGAGCCTCTGAGAGTCGTGATTTTGTTGCATTTCGTAAGCCCCAAAAAACTTTGTTGAAGTCCTGGTACGCTAAGTTATTGGCGGTGCGTGGGGTAATTCAAGATAACCAGAGTAAGGAAATTTTGTCTTCGGAAAAGCTGTTTGCTTTGGCTGAAACTTTGGACATAACTGGCAAGGTTAAGTCTAGGAGAGGCACTATGGAGGACTACGCTCTACAAATACTTGTCAAGATGGCTCTGGAGCCAGAATGGGAGGCTATTTTTGAATCTAGTTGTTATGGGTTTAGGCCGGGGCGATCGCCTCAAGATGCTGTAGAAGCAATTTTTGGTTTTGTCAAGCTGGAGCCTAAGTATGTGCTTGAGGCTGACATTGCTAAGTCTTCTCAGGGTATTAACTACGAACTATTACTGGAAAGGCTGGGTACTTATCCTACATTGCGTCGAAAAATCAAAGCTTGGTTAAAGACTGGTGTGATGGATGGGGAAGGGTTATTTCCAACTGATGAGGAGATGGCAAGGGGTGGGGTTATTTCTTCACTTCTGGCAAATGTGGCTCTTCATGGTATGGAGGAGCAAATCAAGGAGTATGCTGAAATTTTTGATTTTCAATCTGTGGAAAGCGGGTATGAGATGTCAAGGGTGGATAGGAGTGAATACTTGGGTTTGGTTCGCTATGGTAGTAGTTTGGCGATCGCTCATAAAGATATAGATATAGTTCAAAAATGCCTAGTAAAGGTTGGAGAGTGGTTGTCTGAAATGGGGCTGGAGTTAAAACCAAGTGAAACAAGAGTGGTTCATACTCTATATGGGTATGGTGGAGAAAAACCAGGGTTTAATTTCTTGGGGTTCAACATCAGACAATATGAGGTGGGCAAAAATCAAGGTAAGCTTGGTTTTAAAACTGAGGTCAAACCAAGTGACCAGAGCATGAGGAGTCATTATCGTCAAATTGCTGAGGTGATCGACCGACATAAGTCTGCACCACAGGCTGTTTTAATTAGAAGGCTTAATCCTATTATTAGGGATTGGGTAAACTATTACTCGGCTGTAGTGAGTAAGAAAACCTTTAGGGATTTGGATCATTTAGTGTACCAAAAACTCTGGCGTTGGGCAAGAAGAAGACATTCCAATAAAAATAATGACTGGATTTCTCAAAAGTATTGGCATTCTGGGGAAAACAGAAAGGAATTTTCGTGTAGTTATGAGGATGGCAGTCGAGTTAAGCTATTGAAGCACACAGAAGTTCCTATTGTTAGACAGGAGAATGTTAACAAGGACTGGTTTTATTGGAGCAGGCAAAAAGACTTTCATTCAACTTAAGAGGGGGAAAGTATTGGATGCCATTTACTATTGCATATACATTGCTACGATCTGAAAACTGCTAAGAATAGCGGTAGAGGTGCTCATTTTGATTAGGGCCAAATCACTGAGGAGCCGGATGAGGTGAAAGTCTCACGTCCGGTTTTGGAGACGAGCATTTCTGGTGATAGAATTGCTTAGTTTAACTTCTCTGGCAATTAGAAAGAGTGGATTAATTTTACCCCTAATTTTTTCTATAATTAGGGATGAATGAGAATAGCGATCGCCTACCTTCTTAGTTGAGGAGCGATCGCTTATTTTATATCAAGTCCGGTTGAACAGTTATAGAATGGTTAACTCAGGAGGAGTCAGGAGTCAGGAGTCAGGAGTCAGGAGGAGAGAGAATTACAAAGATAGGCCTACTTATGACGATTGGAGAATTTTTTTATGTGCAATTAACCGGATTTGATATTATGTCCAGATAATCAGCAATAAAAAAACTTTCTCCCTTCTAGCCTTTTCTTCCCTCCTGCCTCCTGCCTCCTGCCTTCTGCCTTCTGCCTTACATCTTTGCGCTATATGTAACTTCAATCACCACATCATCAATGAGCTTCAGCATTTCTTTCTGAGGAAAATGACGGCGTTTTTCCCCTATAGCTTTGACAACTGTAGGGAAAGATAAATGCCAAGTTGAGTCAACCCCTGTTCCTTGGAAGGGTTTGAGACGACCTTTGGGTAATTTTACCTTGGAAGAGTCAGTCTGCCATCCCCCTAAAACTATACTTTGATAAGCATAGGGATTAAAGATAGAGTGGTTAGCATCTTTGTGACGGCTATAGTAGAGTCGGCTATCAATTTGAGTTAACCGACCGCAACAAGACCATCGTTGATTTTCCAAAGCGGGAATGGAAACCCGAATACTTTGAATTTTTCGGCCATAAAGAGTGGGATCGTCTTCCTCAAATAACTCTTCTTTGAGACAAAAGATGGTTTGACCACGAGACTGGAGAGATGCTAGAGAAGATGGGTCAAGTTCTTGGAGTGAAATTTCTTTGAGTAGGCTAGTCTCAGGCTCAATGCGGCTCCAATAAGCCAAATCCATCCGTTGCAAGTCTAACCAGAGGGCCTGACCAGCGAGTATTCCTTTAGTGCCTTGATCCCAATGAGAGCCAATAAAGGTAGCTGTGGGGTCTCCAGTCTCCATTCGGTATGCGGTTTCAGCCATCTTAGCAAACTTGACAGTAGCATCGTAGGAGGAACGGTAGAGATTGCTAATATGCCCGATGTACCAATCATAGAATTGACTACTGGTAAAGCGATTTTGGTGAAACTCTACTAAGTATTTAGATTGGTCACGCTCCGACTCAAGCTGTCGGAGTATTTCTTGTTCCTTTTCCAGTTCACTACCATCTTCCATAAGTAAGTCAATCTCTCTGACTTTCTCCACCAATATATCATAGTTATATTTAGCTTCTTGTTGGCGACGATGGTAGCCTCCAGCATCTTTCAAAGTATCTATCGCATCTTGAAGCATATTTGCGGTTAACTCAGCAACTTCCTTACCACTTTTGGCAGGAGCTTGTATCTTACTTCCCCCACCAGCAAAACCAAAAATGTTTGGAACTAATGCAGAAACTGCCTCAGTTACTGACATACCAGTAGCTAAGAACATTGAGACTTCTTTGAATGGTATGAGCCCCATAGCTGCTGTTTCAGAATCATTCATGTACTCATCAGCAAACTTTTTCTGTCCATCGCGCTCTACTAGAAGAACATTCCTGGCATATTCTAAGGCTTTGTCGGCTGCTTCAACCATCTTAACCGCTTGTTCTTGAGCATTAATCTTGAATTCAAACAAATCGTACTCATGCTGTTGCTTAATTTCTTCGAGTAAGCGATCGTCTCGTTTTTCCAGAGCTTGTTGCATCCGTAGAGAATACTTCATCAGTTCCTGAGTGTAATATTGAGCTTTAGCCAGAATCTCCTCGAAAGTAAAGGTAGAGCCATTTGAGCAAAGCTCTGAGCTGCAGTAGCAGGAACTCCAGATAAGGCAGCTAATTGCAGTTGTTGGGGGTCGATAGGAGGAGCTAACAGAGGAACATTCAAGGGTTCGCCATCGATATTCAGCCAATGACGCAAATTGTGTAATCGTTCCTCAATGGTTTCGTAAAGTCCCAGTAGTTCCTCATTGGTGGGTTCTCGAAAATCAGCTTCAGTTACCTCTCCTAATGTGGGATTATTCCAGTCGCTAGCAGTGAGACTCTCTAAGGTTTCCCTAAATTCTTCTTTATAAGCATTTTTGGCAACAACATACCACATTTTTGCTTCTTGTAGAGTTTCTTGAGTTTCCTGACGATAAGAGTCATCTCCTTGAGAGAGCAAATGCTCGATGGAGTGACGAATAGTGGCGTGTTGATAATGAATGGTGTTTCTGAGAGCTTCCTCATCGGGGTCAGTGATACTGGAAAAGCTATTTGTTGTCTGGTTACTGCTTAACGGACGCACTCCCCAAGGATTTCCTGTGCTAGAAGGGTCATAAATACAACGGAGCCAACGCTTGGCTTGGTCGTAGTTGCCATTTTCAGCATATTTAGAAGCCAGGAGTGCGGGAATGTGATAGAAGATTTCCCAGCCATAAAGCCCCATTGATCCATCGAAATCAAACTGGTTCTTCGGTTTCGGTTCTAGGATAGGACTGAATACCTGAGCGTCTTCATCGTCTTCAGCTTTTTCGGCTTCAGTAACGAAGTTATCAACCCCAGTTTCAGTATAGGATTGATGCTCCAAAGAAAACAGAGGTAGGACTCCAGCAGGTAGTGGTAAGAGTTCAGGAACGTTACTTAATGCTGGTGAGACTAGGTGAAAAATATGTGTAGAACTTTCTGCTGTTGTATCTTTAGTGACCAGATATGCTTCCTGTTTTCGATCTCCTGGTGATTCGATGTATATGTAATCAGTTAAAGCTAAAGTGTCATAGTTAATAACTTCTCTAGCCGGAAGTGTCTCAGTCCCACTGATCGTCACTTTTTCACCACCAGCAAAGGGTATGATCTCTGTATAATAATCAAATAAAAACTCTATTGTAATTTCTCCCGTTTTTGGACTACTAGACAAGTCAAGTTGCGTACTTACAGTAGGTACTTTGAAATTTATATCATAAGGATAATGGCTCTCATCAACAGCATCACCAACTACCTTTGTCTTTATAATGTCTCCATTAATGGAAATTTGATATTTACAGTTCGTTATGCTTATGGAATACATTTCATCCATCTCTGAGGAAAATTCAAGTTCCTGTTCTTGTATCTCTAATTTTAAACCATTTATGATTTTTGAAATCAAAATGTATCTCGTAGTCCAATTAATATGCAAGTGCAAATTGACATAATTGTCTTCACTTGTATCTAAAATATAATAGCCTTGATATAGAGGAATTGATTCTGGATAAAACAGTATTTCTTGATCATCATAGACACTTTCAGCTCCTTCATACCCTTCAATTTGAGGAGGATTGGTAATAGTTGCGCTAGTTGCATCAATAATAATTGCCTCTCTTTTACTTATTTCAAACTGAAACTTCTGATCGGAAACAATAAAATACAAGCTAATCCTATCCACTTGAAAATTCGCTTGGTAAATAGTCGGTCTGACATCTGCCTCAACAATCAGTGCCTCAAGTATATCCTGGGACATAGAAGGTGTCAAAGGTTCTCCAAAACTCCCATCCACTCCTTGCCTGAGATACCGAGGCAGCAGATGATATGTGGTTGTTTCTCCATCCTCACTACGCCGTTCCTTTTTCTCTATCCAAATGAGAAATAAGCGATTCCAGGCATAAGCGGGGTTAATCCCATATACTGTCTGATTAGTTGCAGGTAAATCAACCTTTTTCCATTCTCCCCACTGGACAGCTTGAGGGTTTCCTGTCTTCAACATCTCCACATCTAATCGCATCTGACGATAGTAGTAAGTCATTTCCGTCCAACCTGCTTTGGCCGTAAAGTAGTAGTTGACATGGTTACCTAAAGGACTGTATTCTCGTGTTTGACAAAACCCCGTCGGTATCAGCTCCGTGAGACGTTGCAGCTCCTGCATATAACTATACAGAGCTGTCTCAATCATGGTTTCATCTAGATGTCCCTGAGACAGATTTTGTTCAAATGTTTTAAATATCTCGGTTTTGTCGTAGCGCAGTTCGGGTTCAATGTAGTTACCTGGATGCAGTTTCAATTTCTCATTAGCTTCCCAGACTCGATACTGTTGAGCTGTTTCCCATTCGTCCCTGAAAGCTGCTTTATCAACAAATTCGCCAGATTCTACTCCCTCCAGCATCCGATGAATATATAATTGTACACTGGAATTAGCTTCCACAATACGACTGGTTGGCACAGCAGATGTAACATTCACATCTAGGAGTAGGTAACTATAGAGGTCTTCGGTATCTTTAATCTTGTCTCTCAACTCTTCATCTTGGGAGATGACATGAGAAAAGACTGCCGCCACTAAAGCATCACGGATTTTTTCATTGAGAGCATTTTCAGCATTTGTAGCTAAATTCTCATCACTGGCACGAGCTAGTCCCCCTAAAACTACTGCTGCTGCTTCTGGGTAGTCTGTTCCATCGTTGACTCCTTCTTCAGTGAGAGTGATTAATTCTGTGGCACTGATAGATAAGTATTGACATAGTTTTATCTGTCTGAACAAAGCTTCTACCTGTTGTACAGTTTTGGTTTCCTGGTTAGAAGCATTGTCTCGCAGCACTGCAATTTCTTCTTGGTCAAAGTCGAGCAATACTGCCAATAATGCGTTAATCTGGTCATCGGTGATGTCTACTCCTCCCCAAAGGGTGAGAAAATAAGCTAACCACATTTCTTCAGTAGCTTCAGCGTTCTGAATTTGTTTGAACCGCTCTAAATAATAAACCTGCTTTAGACTTAATGGTAAGGTCATCCCTATGACTAACCATTCAGGGTAATCACAGAGCATTTGTACTGTGGCAGCAGAGAAGGATAATTTACTTGTGAGTTGGAGATGTCGTGCCAGATTATACAGCAGTTGCAACTGTTCTGATTCTGTTCCCGATAGTAGGGTGCTGAGAGTGTCATAGGTATTGGTTCCCATCCAACTCAATACAGGAGCTACAATTTCGGGGCGATCGCTTTCAGCTATTTTGATGACTTGCTCAAATAAAACTTGTTCTTGGTTATACTGGGTTTCAGCTAAGAAGTCTATCAGTTGGTTTGTGAGTTCTTCATTGTCATCAATGTCTACACTTTCAGCGGTGAGAATCTTTGTGACTGCTGTTGTTATTTGGTCTTTGGTAACAGAGAGGAATAAACCTGCTGCATCCAGGATATCTAGGCTTTGTAGCTGCTCCAACCAATCTTCAATTTCAATGGGGGGGATTATTAACTCGTTTACTTTCCAATTGCGGTAAATAGCAAAGTCAGATTCGCTGTCGAGTAAATTGTCTTGGATGGCGTTGTTTAATTCATCCAGAAAATTGCTTACCTGTTGAGTTGTTTGTAGTACTGCTTCGCTTGGTGGTGTGAGTACCATTAATAAATCTGTGACGGATAATTCTGCACTCTCCATCCATTGAGATAACCAGACTAATTTGTCTAATGCTGACAAGACGCTGTTGGCTCCAGTTAATTCGCCTAAGGTGGTTAGTAAGTCTGGGTCTATTTTCTCAATTAATTTGATGCCATTGAGAATATCCCAACCTAAAAGCCCAAAGATGGTAGCTAGGCGATACAGAAGAGCAAGGCTCCTTTGGTTAATCTTGGTGTATTCGTCGATTTTAACTAACTCCAAAACTACATCCCATTCCCGACGAGTGAGTTTCAATCCTCGTCGCAGGGTCTCCCAGGGTAATGCCACCCTCTTTGAGATTTTCTAGCTCTGTGAGTTTAATTGAACTAGCTAGAATTTTTTCTGTGACGTAGGGAGCATCTTTGCCAAACAGTTGTCGCATCAGGGTAGGTTCTGTTTGTTCTCCTACTCGCACATAACAGTTAACTTCTTGCAGCATTCCCACAAACTGATCCACACTGAGATTGTATTGCTCCTGCCAATATAAATAATGGGCTAAGACATTGAATCCTTTATCGGTTACTCTTCTGTTGTCGCTTGCATCTTTCACAGAACACAGCAATTGATCTAGCTGATGAAACTCTAATCCAGTACGCTTTTTGAGCCTGACTAGGTGATTCATCCCTGATAATTGGTTTGTGTGTATATTATCGTCGTCATCCCCTCTCATGCGCAGTCGCTCGTTTTCTTCTTCTAGGATCAAGACTTTGTATGTACCCATATGAAATCTTGCCCCCCACTCATTCTGTGAGTACGATGTCCCTGCTTCATCTTTAACGGCGTAATCTCGAGACAGTTGACGGAATTCGTCGAAGGTGATATTGGTGGCTTCGATGAAGGTGTCTACATATTGTAATTCTGATTTTGTGAATACACCAAATATCTGTGTGAAGAGATTGTCGTTATCGCTTGTATTCTGCTGGAGTTTTTCAATTTCTGATTCCACCAGGTCTAAGGCATCAGTAATATGGGGAATCAGGGTGAAGCTTTCTTGCGTTAATGCATAGTCATCTTCCTGAAAACGACGAGCTATGGCATTGACATTCATGCCCTCGATTTGGGCTAAACCAGTACGTACTGTGGCTAGGTCTTTGTTGAATGGTAGTGCTAGGGGATGTAGTTGGGTTTTTAATTGATTGAAAATTTGACCATCATCGGAAAATTGGCCACCAAAGTTTTTGTCAATTACCCATTGGGGTTTATTACTATTACTACCCGAGAAAGAACCGTGACATCCTCTGGAGGTTCGATCATAGATTGTCTCCCCTGTCCCTTCATTCATTGGCCAATAATTCATTAAGCCGTCTTCGTTGCCTACCAAGGGACAATACATATTCTCTTGGATTTCCTGTCCGAAACGAGCATAATTCCAGATGCGCATTTCCTTGATCATTCCTGGAAAATACTGGTCGTTACTGCCATAGGTTCCTATTTTGAGAGCTGCAGAGACACCACAAATGTTATCCCAAGTTCTTTCATATACTTGGACTCCATCACGATAAATTTCTTGTTTTTTGTTCTCATTATTAAAGACAAAAGCGTAATGATGCCAATTAGTATATTCATATATATCAGGACATCTCTGAGTCCCATTATCAAGCGCAAAAAAAAGTTTATCATCAAAAAATCCAGCTCTTACAAGACCTCCACCGGATTCAGAAAAAAGCATCATACGGGAGGTACTGTTTCCCTCTTCTACTTTAGCCCAACACTCTACAGTAAAACTTTGGTCATTGAATACCTTCATCTGATTGTCAGTGTTGGGAACTCTCACATAGCCGTCATTTCCTGGAAAGTGCAGACAGGAACAAAGCATTGATAGCAGCACTTCATTAACCAATTCTAGAGTCGTAATCTCCTCATGTAAGTTATTTTCACTCAGCTCTAAGTTTTGTAGGTCTGGACGACGAGTATCCAAAGCCCATTTTTCTAAGGAGGGACTTATCTGCTCCCTAGCCAAATCATAGATATGTTTTAAATAAGCTGCCGCAGATTGACTCGACTGAATTGAACCTGGTTTAGCGTAGCGCACTGGTTCGCCGAAACCATCGGGCCCAGAATCTGTCTCCCATTCTGGTTTATTATTGCCACTAAGAGTACCGTTACAGTTTCTGAAGGATTGGCGATCGTTGATTGTGTCTCCTGTCCCTTCATTCATTGGCCAATAATTCATTAAGCCTTCTTCGTTGCCTATCAAGGGTTGGTACATGTCTCTCTGGGTTTCCCCTTCGCTACGAGCATAATTCCAGACACGCATTTCACATATTAGCCCTCGAAAATAATGATTTGCACGGGTTCCTATCTTAAAAGCTCCTGTAGAATGATGATTATTATTTACCTCCTCTCTATCTACCCTGACTCCATCACGATACGTTTCTCCTTTTTTCGTGTCGTCATTATAGAGATAAGCGTAATGATGCCAACCACTATACTCAAAGTCGTTATTTGTGGATGTATGTTCACCAGATAAATCCATCCGAAGTTTTCTGTAGTCAAGTCCACCAGAGAAAACATTAGGAACGCTACTGCCGTGACCAAAAAATCGGACGTTTTTTTCGACGCTTCGCTTCCTTCTACTTTAGCCCAACACTCCACAGTAAAACTACCAGATTCGAATATATTCATCTGACTGTCAGTGTTGGGAACTTCCACATAGCTGTCATCCCCTGTAAAGCGTAGAAACTTATTATCAGAAGCACTTTGGAACTCATTGGCCACTGCTTGGGGTCAGGCTGGCGGTCGTACATGACGTAACCCTTGACTTACTGGATCTTTGGATACTATTACATCCCGGGTTACCTGTTGGACTAATGGCTCTCGTTGCCTGGCCTTTCGATAAAAAGCAAAAGTGGGTAGATTTTCCCGACTTACTTCACCTGTTTGTTTGGCTTTGACCTTTTCTATCAGTTGAGTCAAAGAAGGACATTTGGCTACCTCCGCAGAACTGTTAAAGCCATAACGGGCAAGTTCTTTGTTAAACCCGTCTTGTTTGTTTAATGCTGACTCTATTCTCTGACGCAGAGGACGTTTGCCATTACCATTAGTTTTAGGGGTTTCTTTCTGGGAAATGGATTTAGTCCTGTTATCATTGTCTGATGCAATTGTCAATACCTCTACAGTGAATATTTTTAGGGAACACCTGGCCTGAAATTTGTAGCCAATATTTATCCTAAGTAGGTAGGCGTGAATAAACATCACTATATAACGAAATGTTAAAGCAGTCAAAACCCTTGAGATTGCTTCCTTCCGCTCCGCTCCACTCGCTTCGGACGTACTTATAAATTTTTTCACCTACCTACTTAGATAGTCAAATATCATATTTAGGTACCCTTTGAATAATTAGAATAATTAGTATAAATCTCAATTTTTAAGTCAAAATTAAGCTAAGTTTCACAAGTTACTCATGCCGTTAGTTTTTCATGGATATGTAATGAAATTGGGTGCATCTCAATTTTGAATAAAGCCAAAAAATTATCGCTTTTAGGCAACAGGCAACAGGCAACAGGCAACAGGGAATAGATAGGAAAAAAGTATTTTTGCAAATATGAAATGCACCCATGAAATTAATATCAATGGCAGAATAATTTATGAGATATCAACTTAAGAAGTTATTATTTTTCTTACCGCTACTTATATTTTTAGCTAGCTGTGGTGGATTAAATAGTCCGACAAATCTAGGGGAAAACAATCAAGGTACACAAGAATCTACTGCTACTTCAGCTCAACCATTTAATTATCAAGATTACAACTCAATTTTAAAGGAATATGTCAATGCAGAAGGGTTAGTTGACTACAAAAGATTAAAAGAAAATCGGCAAAAACTTGATGAATTTAATGCTGCTATTGGAGCTGTAACGCCAAGCACTTATGATTCTTGGACAGACACAGAAAAAATTGCTTTTTTAGTTAATGCTTATAACTCTTTTACTTTAGAATCTATTATTGATAATTACCCCACTAAAAGTATTAGAAGAATTCCTGGTGTTTGGAAGATTCGTAAATTCGATATTGTTGGGGAAAAGTTGACATTAGATCATATCGAACATCAGATTTTAAGGAAAGAATTTAACGAACCAGGAATTCATGTTGCTTTAGTTTGTGCTGCAATAAGTTGCCCTCCTCTTAGACAAGAAACTTATACTGGTAATCAATTAGAAAAACAACTAGATGACCAAGCTAATAAGTTTCTCGCCAATAATCAAAGTTTCCGAATTGACCGTGAAAATAATGCTGTTTATTTGTCTTCAATTTTTCAATGGTTTGGTAAAGATTTTGAAAAAACCTATGGTCAAGAAGCAAATATTGATGGTTTGAATAAAACAGAAACGGCAATCGTAAATTATGCTCATCAATATGTAAATCCTGATGCTCAAAAGTATTTAAAACAGGGTGGTTATCAAGTTAAATATTCTAACTATGATTGGTCTTTGAATGTTCAATAATATTTAAGCTTTCAGCCGTCAGCTATCAGCTATCAGCTATTTTTTTAATGTAGTAGAAGTTATGACAATTCTCACAGTTATGACATACATTTACAATCCCCCTAAATCTCCCTGAGAAAGATAGACTTTGAAGACTCCATAAATGTTCAATAATATCTAAGCTTTTAGCCGTCAGCTATCAGCTATCAGCTATTTTTTTAATGTAGTAGAAGTTATGACAATTCTCACAGTTATGACATACATTTACGACCCCCCTAAATCCCCCTGAGAAAGGGGGACTTTGAAGACTCCATCCTTAGAAAGGGGGTGGGGGGGATCTAAAACTGTACTTCATAGATTAAAGAACTGCTATAAACAAATGCTTGCTTCATTTATTAAAAAGCTGTTTGGGTAGCATTTTGCAGGAAAAGCTGACTACTTCATTTTTCAGAAAAAAAATTAAAACAAATGCTTTTAGAAAAAATATTCGTAATTATTCCTGTTTTGAATGAAGAATCTACCATTACAAATGTAATTAAATCATTACAATCTTACGGACTAAAAAATATCATAGTAGTTGATAATGGTAGCACCGATAAAAGTATAGAAAAAGCGAAAAAAGCAGGTGCAAAAGTCATCAAAGAACCCATATCAGGTTATGGTAAAGCTTGTTGGCGTGGCATCCAAAATACACCCTTAGAATGTGATTGGATTTTATTTTGTGATGGAGATGGTAGTGATGATTTAAAGCAACTACCAAAATTTTTAACTGCTACTAATAAATACGATTTAATATTAGGCGATCGCCGTGCTACAAAAGTAGGTAGGTCTGCTATGACTCCCGTACAAAATTTTGGTAATAAATTAGCTACTTTTTTAATTGGTTTAGGGTGGGGATATTGGTATCAAGATTTAGGACCGTTGCGTTTAATTCGGAAGTCTAATTTAGAGAGAATTAGAATGCAAGACCGAGGTTTTGGTTGGACGGTAGAAATGCAAGCTAGAGCTGTAGAATGCGATTTAAAAATAACTGAAATTCCTGTTGGTTATCGTCGTCGTCAGGGTGGACGTTCAAAAATATCAGGTACTATAAAAGGTAGTTTTCAAGCTGGAACAATTATTCTGACAACTCTTGGTAAATTGTATTTAAAATATCTGTGGAAAAATCTAGAATTGCAGAATAATACTAACAAATTCTTGAGCAGGGGAGTGGGGGAGTAGGGAGTGGGGGAGTGGGGGAGTAGGGGAGTGGGGGAGCGGGGGAGCGGGGGAGAATTGAGGAGGAGGCAGGAGGACGGAGACAGGAGGAAGGAGAAAGGGAGGAAAATAAAATGGGAATTCGTTCCCCAAGTAAAT
>NZ_JAAHGB010000076.1:0-26363 GCF_010672695.1 Okeania sp. SIO1H4 | reverse complement strand
GGGCATTTTGACTTGTCCCCAAAGAATATATCTTTGGTCAGCTAAGAAGAAACGGAGCAACACGGATTTATCCTGTTGCGTAGTATCTGCTTAGAATCCCCGTGACTTAAGTCCGGGGAGTAGTCAAGCTACTGAACTGAAATGACCCACCGCCTTCTGTGGGATTGTACGTTACCCTCACGCTCACACACCCTACTGAACTTCTGACTTATGAATTATAACTTATGACCTCCGTGAAGAGCATGACGGAGGCTTTAGACCAAGCTTTTTGTTAAAAACTTGCATATACTTAAGTAGAATTAACTAAAAGACTCCTGATGATTGGCTAATATATAATACCCCACCGAATAAGTAAAAACATTAAATAAACCTAAAAATTTAATATCATCTAGTCATCATGTCAACCCTCAGTCCTTGTGAACCAAAATATCTAGAACTCAAAAATAGTCTCATCCAAATACGAGACCTAGAAGCCGCCGTCTCCATACTAAACTGGGACCAAACCACCTATATGCCCACCGGAGGCACTTCTGCCAGAGGACGACAAATAGCCACTCTCAAAGAACTTGCCCATGAAAAATTTACCGACCCATCCATAGGTCAACTCCTCCAAGACCTCCGCCCTTACGAACAAAGCCTCCCCTACGACTCCACCGAAGCTAGCCTGATCCGTGTTACTCGCCGAGACTACGAGCGCGCCATCCGAGTCCCTTCAGAATTCATGGCCAAATTTTGCCAACATCAAGCTACCGCCTACGAAGCATGGGTCAAAGCCAAATCTCTCAAAAACTTTTCCCTAGTACAACCATATTTAGAAAAAACATTAGACCTAAGTCGAGAACTAGCTTGCTTTTTCCCTCACAAACATATTGCCGATCCTCTCATTGACTTTGTAGACGAAGGCATGACAGTTTCCATACTTCGCCCTCTGTTTCGCAAACTACGCCAAAAATTATTACCCATAGTAGAAGCCATTACCTCCGGCCCACCTATCAATGATTTTTACCTCCGCCAATATTATCCAAAAGAACAACAACTTAAGTTTGGACGTACTGTGACAAAGCATATTGGCTTCGACTTTCAAAGAGGCCGACAAGACGAAACGCCCCACCCCTTTACTTCTAGCTTTTCAATTGGGGATGTTCGTATTACCACTCGCGTGTATGAAAATAACTGTACCGAAGCTCTATTCAGTACAGTCCACGAAGTAGGCCATGCTCTCTATGAGCAAGGTATTGCCCTAGAATTAGAGGGAACGCCCCTTGCTGAAGGAACCTCAAGCGGTATCCATGAAAGTCAATCCCGATTATGGGAAAATATGGTAGCTCGTAGTCGATGCTTTTGGGAATGTTTTTATCCCCAACTACAGGGTATTTTTCTCAAACAACTTAGTTGTATTTCTGTTTCAGAATTTTATCAGGCTATTAATAAGGTTGTTAAGTCACCCATTCGTACTGATGCTGACGAAGTAACCTACAATCTCCATGTGATGATTCGATTCGATCTAGAGTTGGCCATGTTAGAAGGGAAATTAGCTGTTTGTGACCTTCCCGAAGCCTGGAATGAGCGCTATAAAAAAGATTTAGGTATAGTTCCCACTAATTATAGTGAGGGAGTCATGCAAGATGTGCATTGGTATGGTGAAATGATTGGCGGAATGTTTCAAGGCTATACTTTGGGTAATTTAATTGCTGCTCAAATTTATGAAACTGCAGTGAAGTCTAATCCAGAAATTACTGTTGCTATTGAACAAGGTAATTTTACTCTTTTGCATAAATGGTTAAAGCATAATATTTATCAACATGGTCGCAAATATACTGCGAAAGAATTAATTGACAGAGTAACAGGTAAACCTTTAAGTATTGACCCATTTATTCGTTACATTCAAAATAAGTATAGTGATATATATTCTGTTAAATTAGCTCTTGTTGCTTGAGGGAAAGCAAATTTAAAATAAGGAATTGAAGTTAAAATTATTTTGGAAATAATCGAAATACTTTCTACAGTTCCTTGTTTTCATTATTATCCACATTTAATTCGGGCTTACTGATTAAATATAAAAGCATTGACATATAAAGACAAGTGCCTTTTTGGGAACGAAAACAGTGCGCCTGTTTCAGCTCTTCACGCTCATGCATGGAGGGTATTTTAGGCGCATAGTTGGGCAGAACAATCTTGGGACAAAACGCCCGCTCCTACTTCCTCGCTCCCGATCCATTTCTCCCCTCCACCGGAGGGACGAGGGGTGGATTGTCTCCTGTCTTCCCCTCCACCGGAGGGGTTGGGGGTGGGTTGTCTCCTGTCTCCTACCCCTACTAAAATACTTTTGAGCGCAAACCCTAATTCTATAGCAGAAGGAAGATGGAAGATGGAAAAATTCTGCGTTGTCTGAGCTTTAAGATTTTGCTCTGTCTTAACCTTTCCTTTGACTGTTATACTTGTACCAAATTCAAAAAATAAATGCTAAAGTAGCTTACCGAAAAAATTCGAGAAGCTTAAATCCCCGTACTAAATAACTGGAATCAAGACTGATACTATTCCTTGTTTGTTCAAAGTCTACGATATCTTACGACTTAAATAAGATTACTATATTGATTTCATCATTGTATTGCCTTTCAATTAATCCCTGGGTCATTGTTTAACCACAGTAGAAAAGCTTCAGATTTATATTTTGATTCTAACTATCCTAAGCATTCAGCTATTAGCTGTCAGCTGTCAGCTCTCATAAGGGGGTTTAAATGAATATAGACTGTTTTAGCCGACTTTGGTAGTAAGTATAAATTCTGCCTCAATTAGTAAAGCTTTTATCTAAAACTAAAAGCAATAGCTGAAGTCCGCAGTACCTCCTGCAATAGGGAGGCGAGAAGATGCAGAATTTTCTTTCTATTGGTCGATTGGATATGGCGAGGTTTCCTCGCCATCCCACCCTATGGGAAACTCCGTTTTTTCCGTTTGCCATGCTGCCCAGATAGCCGTTAACGTAGTTGTGCGCTAGCAAAACGACCGCTTTTTATCCTCTTAAAAGGGGAGGCTTTAAACCAAAATTTTCAGTCAAAAAAATATACAAAGAAGAATTTTTGCTCTTATAGCGGCGCTGCTGAATCAAGGGATGAATCTTTTTTGAACAGGTAAATCTCATCCTTAATACTTCATACTTCTTTTTTGTCCAAGCATACAATTCATCCCACAAATATGCAACGCCCTTATAGCAGTCGCCATTAGAGCTGATTTGTAAACTTAACTAAAACCCTGATATCATTTAACTCTCATGGATTTAGGCATTATTGGACTATAACTCCCAAAACCATTGTATTGCCATAAATTCAGCCTCTTAATATTTACTTTATAAATCAGCTCTTACTGTATTCATATCAAAAGCTTAAGACTCAGGCAACGCCAGATTTTTCCTTCTCTGGTAGATAACTAAACGCGTTCTACCTTCTACCTTCTACAAAGATGTTAATATTAATTATACAGTTATGATTAAATTTTTAGTCCCGCTCAATTTCAGCTAAAACTAGAACCGCAAACATCAGCAAAGTTATTGAAGAGAGACCAGGATTTTCAAACCAAAACTAAGTAATCATCACAATAATATTATTATGCGTATCCCTACTATTACTGCTCTATTAAGTTTAGTAGCTCTGTTTACTTTTACTCAAGGCAAAGCTGTTGCTTCCAAGAAAACAGAATCTTTAGTAACAGAAAAAGAAGAAGATTTAACTAGCAACTCTAATTTAGAGACTTCCACTTCTGGTGAAAAAAATACTAACAAAAATAAACTGTGGCAAAGACAGAAAAATCACAACTTTCGGATACCCTTTATTGGTGGAAATATCAGATTTTTAGGTAAACCTGCTCAACCTGAATTATTCTCTAAACCATTCTATTCAGGTGCACCTAAAAAACAGAATAATCAAAAGAATATATCACAGGGTTCTCGAGGCGCAAAAGTCTGGGCAGTACAAAGACGTTTGCAAGCTAGAGGTTTCGACCCTGGAGCTGTAGATAGTGTGTTTGGTACTCGCACCAAAGAAGCAGTAAAAGCTTTTCAAAAGTCTGTAGGCTTAAGTGTAACAGGTATAGTTAATGAAGCTACTTGGACAGCTCTGGCTAAACCTTCATTTGCCTCTCGTCCACAAACTCAAAGAGAAAAACCATCAATTTCAAGGCAAAACCCACCCATCCAAATAGAAAAGATATTAGCAAAAGGAGACAAGGGGTCTAAAGTTAAAACCTTACAAATTCGTTTAGAAACAATGGGTTTTAATCCGGGTCCAATTGATGGTTTTTTTGGAAGAAAAACCACAGGGGCAGTTAAAAAATTTCAAAAATATAAAGGAATTAAGGTTAGTGGTATAGTGGATCGAAAGACTTGGGAAGCTTTCAGCGAGAAGTAAAATACTCAAACTTTTACTGTCTTGCAATAGACTGCTTATCTAACCATAATTTTATCAAAAATATGCCCACTTTATATAAAGCAATCAGCGAAAAACTAAAAATTGCTGATTGCTTTGTTTTATGTATGAATTTATTAAGTAGGTAGGTAAAATGATTTTTCTATTTACAACTAATACCAAATCGTATTTACTAAAGCAACATTTTAAAAAATTAAGGTCTGTGCCTAGAGAGGATTTGAGTATTGAAATAATTAGTAGCTAATAACTGAATTTTACATCAAAAATACAATATATTGCAGGTTTATGATGTACAGATTATCCAATTATGATTTTAATAAATGAATATTATTATTCTACCGTTAGACATTACTTACTTGAAAAGTACTGTATTTGATTTTCTGTTCCCTACTTACAAATATTAAATGAATTTTGCACAGGTACTTACTTTTTCTGTTCTAAATTAGTGGTAAACAATTAATAATTCGCAATTAACAATTACCTTACATGAAAACTATAGAATTGAATAAAATGATTTTTTTCTGTTCTCTTAGTCGATTGGATATGGCGAGGAGACCCGAAGAGTGTAGAGCAGCTCCGCTTTTTCCTAGGTCATGCTAGCCAAATATGTCGGCGATCGCTTTAGCTACTGGGACTTTAGCAAAAAATCAATTAAAAATAGCCTTGAATCCTTACTGTGTAATTCTTTAACGTCAAAATAGCCTATTTATTGATATATCTAAGTTTTCCTGCGGAATGCTACGCAAAGAGCCATTTTGAACCTGTTGATGTATTTTCCTTGCTAATGTTGAATTTGAAGCCATTTTCACCGTCAAAAATATCAAAGTCCCGCTACTCTGTAAGAGCTGATTTGTAAACTTAGCTAAAACCCTTATTTCATCTAACTCTCAGGGATTTAGGTATGATTGGGCTATAACTCCAAAAACCTTTGTATTGCAAGGAATTCAGCCTCTTAATATTTACTTGATAAATCAGCTCTAAGATCCGAAGCCATGCATGGAAAATCCATTTTAGGGATTATTTTATTCTTGCTGACCCTGGCATTAACTATTTTACATGGGTCACTAACAGATAAATATATACAAAATCATCAATTATCAAATCAGATAAAAAAAGGTACAATACAGCAAATTTCTAATTTAGACTTAGAAAATTCTTACTTTTATCAATCCCCAGAATTACAGTTTATAGAACCCCAAAATTTTCATAATACTCAAACTGTTATTCCTAGAAAAAATCAATCCAGACTGAAAAATATATCAACTTCCCCATCTCAACCTACCTACGAAGCAATTGATATTTTGTGGATATTACTTTGTTCTGGGTTAGTATTTATCATGCAACCTGGATTTATGTGTTTAGAGTCAGGACTCACCAGGTCAAAAAATAGCATTAATGTTGCTATTAAAAACTTCACTGATTTTGGTATTTCAGTTGCCTGCTTTTGGAGTTTTGGATTTGCCTTCATGTTTGGGTCTTCATCTTCTGGAATAATTGGCCATAGTAAATTTTTCCTGGCAACCGATCTACAACCTTTTGACGCAGCCTTCTTTTTATTTCAAGCAATGTTTTGTGGCACAGCTACGACTATCGTTTCTGGTGCAGTAGCTGAACGCATGAAGTTTGCCTCCTATCTATTTGTCGCCTTCCTCGTTTCAGGTCTGGTCTATCCCATATTTGGTCATTGGGTTTGGAATGGAGTTGACACTGGTGTATTAATAGGTTGGCTTGGGCAACGTGGTTTTGTTGACTTTGCAGGTTCGAGTGTTGTCCATAGCATTGGTGGATGGGTTTCTCTCGCGACTTTATTAATTATTGGTCCTCGAACAGGCAGATTTCCTCCTGGTCGTCCACCAGAAAAAATTCATGGTTCTAATTTACCCCTATCAGTTTTGGGGGCAATGCTAATTTGGTTTGGTTGGTTTGGGTTTAATGGTGGAAGCACCCTGGTATTAAATGGACAGGTAGCGGGCATTATTGTGAATACTGTTCTTGCGAGTGTAGGAGGAATGTTGACTACTCTGGGCGTAGGTTGGTATATCAGAAGAATACCCAGTGTTGAACTACTAATTAATGGTACTCTTTCTGGTTTAGTTGGCATTACAGCAGCTTGTCATGCTGTTACAGCTTTTTCTGCTATTTTGATTGGTATTATTGCTGCCATAGTCACTATGTTGGTAGAGCAAGCTTTAGAAAAAATTCGAGTCGATGATGCTGTTGGAGCTATTCCAGTTCACCTTGGTGGAGGTATTTGGGGAACATTAGCAGTAGCTTTTTTTGGGAAGGCGGAGGTTTTAGATACTGGTCTTAGTTTTAGCCAACAATTGACTGTTCAGTTATTAGGAATTTTTGCGGCTTTTCTATTAGGATTTTGTTTGGTATATCCAATTTTATTCATTACAAATAAACTTTATTTTTTCCGAGTTTCACAAGCAGATGAACATATCGGTTTAAATGTTTCGGAGCATCGGGCTAAAACAGAAATATTAGATTTATTTAGAGTAATGGATTCTCAAGCTCGTACACAAGATTTAAGTTTGCGAGTGCCTGTAGAACCTTTTACAGAAGTAGGTCAAATTGCAAATCGTTACAATCAGGTAATGGATATTTTGGAGGAAGTTACTGCGAGAAATGATGCCATTATCAAAGTAGCAACAGATGCAATTATTACTTTTACTAACCCAGAGCTTGAGATTATTAGTATAAATCCTAGTGCCTCGGAAATTTTTGGCTATGAAAATCAAGACTTAATAGGGAGGTCTATTTATCAAATATTTGACTTTACTATTAATCCATTGACTATGGAAAAAATGGATACCAAACATTTATTAACTGAAGTAGAAGAATTAACTGTAGAAACATTAAAACTATGGATTAATCCAGATTTGATATTTTATCAAAGTTTAGAAATTAAAAATTATTGTTATGTGTTTGATTTGCAAGATATTCAACCGGAAAATTGGCAATCTTTTTTCCCTAGCTTTTTGCATTTACTAGAGGAAAATTTAGTAGATATTCAAACAGAGTCGGAGCTACAAAAAAAAAGCGATCAACAACATTATTATATAGAACAACTGATATCTAAAATTGCTGACAGTGGAAACCTTTACGAATTAGTTGGTATCCGTGCAGATGGTTCCCTATTTCCCATGGAAATTGCACTCAGAGAAGCAAAATTTAATCAAAAAACTTTCTACACAGGAACTTTTAGAGATATTACAGATAGAAAGGAATCAGAAATAAAGCTCAAGGAAAATGAGCAAAGATTTCGGAGTTTATCTAGAGCTACCTTTGAAGGGATTATGATTCAGGAACAAGGAAAAATTGTAGAAATAAATATCGCTGCTGCCCAAATGTTTAGATATGAATTATCAGAAATGATTGGAATGAATACTTTTGATTTAATAACCCCAGAATATCAGGATTTCGTATTAGAAAAAATTGCTTCTGGATATGAAAAACCTTATGAAGTAGTTGGAGTAAGAAAGGATGAGTCTACTTTTCCTTTAGAAATAGAGGCTAAAATATTTTTTTATCGTGGTAATAAAAATAGAGTAGCGGCCTTAAGAGATATTACTGAAAGGAAACTAGCAGAGGCAGCATTGCGGGAAAGTGAGGAAAGATTTAGATCTGTAATGGAACAAGCTGCAGATGCTTTTATTATCTATGAAATGAATGGCAAAATTGTTGATGTTAATCAAAGTACCTGTAAAAGTTTGGGATATAAACGTGAAGAATTATTGAATTTATATATAGAAGATATTGAGGTAAATTTTTTATCAGAAAAGATGTATGAAAAGTGGCAAAATTTAATTCCTGGTACACCAATGACTATAGAGGGAATTCATCGTCGCAAAAATGGTACAACTTTTCCAGTAGAGATACGTTTGGGTTTATTAAAAGCAGGGAATGGTAAATTAATATTGGCTCTTTGTCGTGATATAACTGAGCGTAAAAAAGCAGAAGCAGCTTTGCTCCTAGAACAGGAAAAGTCAGAAAAATTGTTGTTAAATATTCTGCCGAAACCTATTGCTGATAGATTGAAAGAAGGTGATAGTACAATTGCAGAAGGATTCGCAGAAGTTACAGTTTTATTTGCAGATTTAGTAGGGTTTACTGAATTAGCAGGTCGTGCCACTCCTCAAAGATTAGTTTATTGGTTGAATGAGATTTTTTCCAGGTTTGATTTATTGGCAGAAAAATATGGTTTGGAGAAAATTAAAACTATTGGAGATGCTTATATGGTCGTGGGTGGGTTGCCAAACCCAATGGAAAATCATGCTGAGGCGATCGCTCTGATGGCTATAGATATGCTTGAGGAAGTATCCTATTTTGCTGATGAACAGAAACAAGACTTTAATATTCGTATTGGTATAAATACTGGCCCAGTCGTTGCTGGTGTAATTGGACGTAAAAAATTTATATACGATTTATGGGGTGATACTGTGAATATTGCTAGTCGTATGGAGTCTCACGGTATACCAGGTGTTATCCAAGTGACAGAACAGACCTATGAGATTTTACAGCACAAATTTTTATTTGCAGAACGGGGTTTGATTGATATTAAGGGTAAGGGTTACATGAAGGCTTATATTTTGCAGGGGAAAAAAAGTTATATTGAGGAAGTCAAAAGTCAGAATTAAAGTCAAAAGTCAAAAGTCAGAATTAAAGTCAAAAGTCAAAAGTCAGAATTAAAGTCAAACCTCCTTATTGCAAGAGGTACTGATAACTGATAACTGATAACTGATAATTGAAATGACGGTGGGGTATTAAACTTGCAAAAGATAAAGATAAAAAATTGTCAGTCATTGTGAAAATTTCTGATTTGTGTGCTATATTGAAATTATGCGGATGTGGCGGAATTGGTAGACGCGCTAGATTTAGGTTCTAGTTTCTTCGGAAGTGGGGGTTCAAGTCCCTTCATCCGCATTTAATTTAAGAAGGAAGAGGAAAGAAGGAAGAAGGGAGAAGACTTCAAAGTCTGAAAAAAACTTAAATTTCCCCTAGATATTTTCGCTATAGTAAATAAGGGTCAGATTAAATAGTACTTTAGAGAAAGAATATTCAGATCCTGACCTGTTAAAAATGTTTAATCCAATTTAAAAAAAACTAAGCTGCTAAGTAAAGACAATTCTAGGTACACAAATAATTTGTAACTTTCTAGAAATATCAGACTCAAGACACACCTTCTAAAAATCTAGACAATCCTAGACACGCCCTTCATCAGTGACTAAGAGCGATTTTACGGCTCACCTGTCCACAAGTCTACTGGCAAAGAAGGTTAATGTTCCGCTCAAACAGATTACATTGAGTATAGGATTCCCTCTGGGGTTTTTGTCAGACGTGAAAAGTCGAGTGCAAAACACTCCATAATAGTTGCTAAAATCCTCTGGTCTTAGCAGACATAAGTAATAATAACACAAATTAATGGCGCAAAAATATAGACATTTCGTAGATATTTGTCTAGGGTAGTCTATGTTTTTCAGCTCTGGCAAGCAACAGTTAAAGGCATTCCATTATCACTAGGTTTCAACTTCAACAAAAAAGGAACAGCTTTCTTTACCCAAGACTGCACAGGAGTACAAGACTTTGCTGCCTCCCCAAAACAAATATCTAACATATCAGTATGAATAACTCCAGGGTTGAGAGGAATAGCGGCCATTCCTGATGGTAATTCTTGGGCTAAAGTACGAGTCAAACCCTCAATTGCCCATTTTGAAGCACAATAAGGTCCAACTTGTGGAGAAGTGGAACGTCCCCACCCAGAACTAAAATTAACAATTATTCCGCTCTTTCTAGAAATCATAGCGGGGAGAAAATGACGCATCACATTTGCCACACCCTTAATATTAATATCAATTAATTGGGAAAATTCCTCACTATCAACTTCCCAAACAGACCCTGGTTGATTAATTATAGCGGCATTATTTATTAATAAATCTGGCGGTGAATAATGACTTAATGTTTTAGTTACCCACTCTCGCACAGAATTTTCATCTGCTACATTCACAGAAGTAAACTGATGTGGATTACCATATTTAGTAGTTAATTTTTCAACAGCAGATGCAGAACGAGCACAACCGATAATAGTATGACCTAACCTAATAAATTCATCAGTCATAGCTTTACCTAAACCACGGCTGATACCTGTAATAACAATGACCTTTTTCATCAGTTATATATATTTTTTACTTAGCTATTATTATAATTAAAATCTGTTATAAATCACATTGAAGAAGGAAGAAGGAAGAAGGAAAAAGTGGATGGGGACTCAAACCTCAACCCTCAACTAATTGTAGACACCCTGTAGACGGTGGGGAATTAAACCCATAAATAAAAAGATAATAAAACCCGATCATAATTTAATAATGTTAGCCATTGACAAACAACAATTAGCAGCTTGGGTAGAAACAGGATTAACTAAAACCAAACTAGGTAATTTACCTACTTATATTCCTTCACTTGCTGAAGTTAACCCCAAGAATTTTGCCATAGTTTTACAAAGTATTGAAAATCAGATTATCTCATTAGGTCATGTAGACATAAAGTTGCCTCTAATGAGTGCAATTAAACCTTTTTTACTCTTGTACTTATTATGTGAATTTGGCAGTGATTTTGTATTTAAAAGAGTAGGAATAGAATCTTCAGAAAAGCCTTTCAATTCTTTAGAACAACTGGAAGTTGATGGTGGATGGCCAAGAAATCCAATGATTAATAGTGGAGCGATCACTTTATCATCTTTACTACCAGGAAATACTGCTCAAGAGCGCTGTGAAAATTTTTGTTCTTGGCTTAACAAGTATGGAAAATGTCAATTATTTTTAGATACAAATATATTAGCTTCTGTTGGGTCTTTACCTAATCATAATAATCAAGTTATAGCTGCAAAATTGGTAGAAGCTGGTTATATTCAAGACTCGAAAATTGCTCTAGATACTTATAATCAAATCTGTTGTTTATCTGGCACAATTTTTGATTTTGCTAATCTAGGAATGTTGTTAGTAAAATATCCTTACTCTAAGTGGAAAAAACACTGTTGTGCAGTTAAAGCGCTAATGACTACCTGTGGTTTGTATGAAGCATCAAGTTGTTATGCTGTAAAAATAGGAATTCCAATTAAGTCTAGTGTAAGTGGAATTGTTTTGGGAGTAGTTCCTAGTACAGGAATAATTGTTTGCTATAGTCCTCCTCTAGATCAACAAGGAAATTCTGTAGTAGGTTTATTTCTCTTAGAATTAATTTCTCAAAATTTACATTTAAGTGTCTTTTACTAATAAAAGTGTAATTAACGTCAGTTCGGATTAAGAGCAGTTATTTAACCTGGAATAATCTGAAACTATATAATAATGTTGAGCGGATGATAGAATTAGCAACTATAGAATCAGGCTTTTAATTTATCCTGAATTCAGGTTAATTAGTTTTTCGTAAATAAAAAAATGAATCTATTTATGACCGAGTATCTTATTAATCTAGTATAATTTGGCTGTTATGTAATTTCAATATATAGATAAAAGACCAAATTATATTCAATCTTAAAGCTTTATTCTATAAGCTTTTTTCGACTAAAATCTCAGTACATTTTTTGACAGTAAGTTTCATCGAAATATATCATGCAGGTAGAGGAGTAAATTTTTATTACCTAAAACTCTAAGTTTTGTCTCTCATTGAACTGAAAAAGACTATATATAGCAATCCTACAGCGGTTTTCCTTGCACGGTAGACCACAGTAGAGACGTTCCATGGAACATCCCTACAGGGGGCGTGATTATGACGATGTGGTTGATCAATATGAAAAGCGCTGTAAATCATCCTTGTTGAAGAAGCAAGAAGCAAGAAGAAAAAAGGAAAAAGGAAAAAGGAAAAAGTAGATGGGTACTCAAACCCCAAACAATTGTAAACACTGTGTAGAAGGCAGGTTATTAAACCCAAAAGAAAAAAATAATTTTATTGCTTCGGTGTTTCTCATTCCCTAAAATCTACAATATTTCACAACTCAAATAAGATTGCTGTATATCAACCAACTCACTCCAACAAGTCCGGTCTAGAAAAGCGAAAAAGCTTATAGTTAAGGTGCTAATTGCTGCATATCAATTAATTTAGAGTTTGAATATTCATCTTGAGACGCTCCCTGTAATCAAATCATTTTTCAACAATAAATAAAAACTCTCCAATTATCTTACTTTGTTTCTTATGTCCTCAAGCATTTAATTCACTGTTAATATTTTAAATCTAAATGCTGAAGAAATCTTTGCTTAATTAATTAGCTGTCAATTTTTCGAGCAACTTATTGGCAAATTAAGTTGTACAAAATTCATAACAATTAGACTTAGATTCTATTTCTGGGGATAAAATTCTTATACAACCCTGTTTATAAAGAAACTGGTCGCTATATTTAGGATTCACATTGGCAATGATATTAAACCTTGCCATTATTGCCATTAACTCAGATTTTTTTATAGGTTTGCTTATATAACCATTAGCCCCTTGTTTCATTGCCCAATATACATCAACTTCTTCATTTTTACTAGAGCAAAAAATTACAGGTATATTCATAATTTTAGGTTCTGATTTAATTTGACGACAAACTGAATAGCCATTCATTTTTGGCATAATAATGTCTAAAAGCACTAAATCAGGACTTTCTAGTTTTATTTTTTCTAGTGCTTCTAAACCATTACTTGCCAGTATAATTTTTAATCCCATCTTGGCAAGAATATGTGCGCCTAGTTTTCTGACAATTGCGCAGTCATCTACTATTAAGATTGTTTTTTTTACCATGATTATATAGTGAAGCTAATGTATAGTTACCAAACTTAATTGAGCTGTAGATTTAGCACCCATGAATTGGGTGATTTAATACTTGCACTCCTGACTGTTTTCCCAATTGCAGGATTTTAAATTAATCGATTCAGTTAAAAATTTCATTATTAACTAAGAGAATATTAATATTATTAACCTAGTTTCATGATTTTTTGGTAGAGCATACAATCGTATCTACCTGTAATTATAATACACCTTTTAGATAGAAAATCAGAAGTTTTACCAAAGTTTGTGAAGTTACGATGAAGTTTTGATAGCTAGGAGTTAATTAGCTAGAAAAAATTGAGTATTGAGATGAAAATTTCAAGTAGTTAGATTTATTGATAGAAGATTTTTCACTTTAGTGAAATACATAGCTTTTTCTATCTGCCCTTATAGCAGTTTTCAGATAGATAAACCACACACTCACGTATCACAACTATCGTAGAAACGTTACATGAAATGTTTCTACTGTGCTCTACCCAAATGAAAATGATTATATCAATAGACAGGTAATTACTTATTGTAATAGATATACATCGGACTTACGCAATGCCAGGGTATGATTGACACCAAATTTTATTATTTATTATAGGGTATTTACTTTACATCCTCCCATCCTCAAATTCAATACACCACCTTTGACTTTGACTTTTTTAAATATCAGCTTACTAAAGCACAATTGGTATGAGATTTGAAAATTGTTTCAGCTTTTGTGGTGTGTAAGTGCGGATATAATTTCTAATTAAACTTAAAATAAAAAATACTTTCCTTTGAATACATCAAGTTCTCAAGCTTTAGGAAGAAATAAAGCAATTAAATTGAGGTAAAAATGACAGTAAGCATTCAGCATTCAGCATTCAGTTATTAGAAGTCAGCCATAAAAATGAAAGACGAATTTGGCACATTAGTCAATATAATTCTTGGTGAAAAAATCTAGAGGTAGTCCTATAAGTAGTATTTATAGCAATAGCCAGAGCGGTTAATATATAGACTAATGATGAATCTTAGACTAGGCAATGTTTTTCCCACTGTTCCCAGATTCGGTGTTCCCTGTTCCCTGTTATAGTTTGATGTATTTTTATCCATACTTTAAATTATCATTCAGTCTCTGAATACTGATTTAAACTTAATTTCACCAAAAGCTATCATCAGTTAAGAGTGAATAAATGATAGCTAAATACCGATCAATTACATTCTTTCTAAAACAGAAATTCCGAGCAAAGATAATCCAAACTTTAGAGTTCTGGCGGTTAAGTCACATAATAATAATCTAGAAGTACGCAAAGGTTCTTCTGAAGTTAAAACTGGGCAATTCTCAAAAAATTGATTAAACTTTCCACTCAATTCATATAAGTATTCACAAAGACGATTAGGCAATAATTCAACAGCCACCATATTTAACACTTCATTCAACAATAATAGATGTTTTCCTAGTACCAACTCTTGCTCATCTTTCAAGATAATTTTGCCATCCTCTCTTAACTTTTCAAACTCAATTTCTCCCTTTCGAGCAATTCCTTTAACCCGCACATAAGCATATAATAGATAAGGAGCAGTATTTCCATTCAAAGCCAACATTTTATCGAAACTAAAAACATAATTACTATTCCGATTTTGACTCAAATCTGCATACTTAACCGAACTCAAACCAACAACTTTAGCTATATTTTCAATAAACTCATCACTCTCAGAACGACTCTCCTCTTCCAGCCTCTTTTTCAAATCATTTCGCGCCCGATTTATTGCCTCATCTAATAAATCTTTTAATCTGACAGTTTCCCCAGAACGAGTCTTTAACTTCTTCCCATCTTCTCCTAATACCAAACCAAAAGAAACATGAACAACTTCCACATTTTCTGGAATCCAACCAGCACGTTTTGCCACTTGCCAAACTTGAGCAAAATGATTAGCTTGACCAGCATCCGTAACGTAAATTAATCGCTTTGCACCCTCCTTTTCAATCCGATGACATAAAGCAGCTAAATCAGTAGTTGCATAATTATAACCACCATCAGATTTTTGTACAATTAACGGTAAACGTTCCCCTTCCTTATTAGTAAATCCCTCCAAAAATACACATTGAGCACCATCATTCTCCTCCAATAAACTTAACTTATTTAACTCTTCTACAACCCCAGACAACATAGAATTATAAAAAGATTCTCCCCGCTCATTTAACTCAATATCAAGTAAGTCATAAATAACTTGAAATTCCCGGCGAGATTGATTACATAAAAGTTGCCAAGCATAACGACTATCCTCTGCACCAGCTTGCAAATTTACTACTTCTTCCCTCGATTTTTCCTTAAAAATTTCATCCTCATCAAACCTTTTTTTTGCCTGTCGATAAAAAGCAACTAAATCTCCTATATCTAAAACATCAGCAGTTTTTAAAGCTTCCGGAAAAGCTTCTCGTAAATAAGTAATTAACATTCCAAACTGAGTACCCCAGTCTCCCACATGATTTAACCTAAGTACATCATGTCCCTGAAATTCTAGAACCCTTGCCAAAGAATCTCCAATAATTGTTGAACGTAAATGTCCAACGTGCATTTCTTTCGCAATATTGGGACTAGAAAAATCAATGACAACCTGCTGCGGATTTTTTGTAGGGGAAATATTAAGTCGTTCATCTTTGATAATCTGTTGTAAATGAACTTCTATATATTCTGGTTTGAGGGTAATATTTATAAAGCCTGGTCCAGCAATTTCTGGAGGCTTACATATATCCGTAATATCCAGCTTTTCAATAATTTGAGTAGCGATCGCTCTTGGTTTATTCTTTAATTTCTTAGCTAAAGACATTGCTACGTTACATTGATAATCTCCAAATTTGGGATTACTAGCTGGAACGACCATTGGATCTGTATTGGTTAAATCTTGACCAAAAGCAGCAACTATAGCTTTGTCGAATTTACTTTTGAGTTGTTCAAGAGTAGAGTTAATCATTATGTTTAATGTTGAAGATTTTAAACTTTTATAGATAATAACTTTCTGCTGTGGAAAAAAGTACTGATATCTGATAGACTAATTCTGAATATTTAAGTAGGTAGGTAAAATCATTTGTAGATTTACTACTCATACAAAATATGCCAGACTAGGGTGATTTTCAAAAAAATTGAAATTTAGGTAATTAGGGGATAATAAATAGATTTAGTATTCAGATATATTTTCTGTTCCCAGATTTAGTATTTTATACCTCGATTAAATGTTAAATTAATTTGGCACAGATACTTATCTAATCCAATTAATTTTTCTTGGCTGCTAGTATTTCAAGTGTAGTATAAGTGTAGTTTTTGAATTTATATGGATTCTGGATGTAGAATCTCCAATTTGACTTGAGATATTTAGATTAGCAATAATTATCTTATAGTTTTGTAATTTTAATAATGAATATAAAAAAAATATAAGCGTACCATTTTAAGAAATGTTAAGATGGTAGGTAATAATACTTGAGGACATTAATTATGTTATCTAAGCCGACTTTTGACGATCATTCCCTAAGTGAATCTTTTTATCAAACACTCATTAATCTTTTCTATGAATCTTTAAGTCTTTCCACTCAATCCTTATTAGGTGAATGTAGTTTTGGCTTTGCTCCCGACTCCCTTGGAGTCAAAACTTTTTTTATTATCGCTCCTTCTATATTAGATGCAGATCGACTAATTCAAGATATTGACAGTCTCAAAAATCGAGTAATGTCTTTAATGGGAGGAGTAGGCAAACTTGCTATTTGTGTCAATCCATTGAAAGAAACAGAGGAGATTAATTCTCAGAATCACGAAGAGGAAACATTTGGAGACTGTCTTGATCAAACCCAAGAATTTTTACCACAGTATATGATGTGTAAAATTTTTCCTATAGACTTATCCAATCAAAATCTAGATTAATTTTTCCATCCAGTTAGATACTTTTGATATCTAAAACTTTTCAAATATTTTTTTTAGTTCAACCTCCGAAATAACTTTGCCGGAAGGATTTTTAATTTTAACTTTGTCGTTAAAATCATCGCTACCTTCATTGTATTTAATTGGTAACAATACATATCTTCCTTGATAGAGAGTTTTATCGGAGGTAATCGTAAATTCTAAATCTTGATTATAAGTGTTCTTTGCATACTGTAAATGTAATCTAGTGATAAATGCTTGTTCGTGATTCATACCCAACTCATTCAACTCTTGAGAATCTAACGGTATTGTATTACACGGGTCACAAAAACCTGTATCCCAAGCATATTCTATAACTACAATTTCTTTTCTTGTAGCTTGAATAGTTGAAGTCAACAATTCTCGATAAAATTCGCCAAATTTTGACTCTATATTTAGTGGCACATCAAAGTTACTAGGAATCACCACATTTTCTTGAAGAAGGAGACAGGAGACAGGAGACAGGAGACAGGAGGAAAATTACATGGGGATTCTCACCCCAAGTAATTTTGAACACCGTGTAGACGGTGGGGTATTAAACCCACAAAGAAAATGATAATTATTAACTTCAGCACGACCAGTTTTACTCAAAAAATAAACGACGATATTCAGAGTATCCTCTGAGTTAATTTTTCCCAATTGAAAAGGTAACATAATCTGAGGATAATTCTTAACAGTAAACTGAAGAGGTCTTAAATTTTGAAAACCTAGTTTTTCTTGTGCTTCTAAGTTAACCCTTACCACAAAAAAGAAAAGTTTCTTATTAATATAAGGTTTCAGATATTTAGCAGCACCTCGCGGAATTTTATACTGATTTTCCCTGAACCAACTTTCCAAGGAATTAGACTCTGTTGTACTTAAAATAACAATATCATATTCTCCCACCGTGAAGCTTTCTATAACTCTTACATTTTGACGGGGAGATCTACCTATATCTGCCTCATATCTAACACCACCTCTAGGACCATTACCATTATAAGAATCATATTCAACTAACCTAGGAGCAGTAAAATCATCTAAGCGTTGAAAAAGTTTTGGTGAAATAACTCTTACATCTTGCTTTTTGAGTACAACTGGTACTGGTAAAATCAGAGCAAACTCTTCAGGTTCACCCTTATAATCAAAAGCTAAACTATAAGTTGTTTGATTGTCTTGATGAGCGATCACCACTTGTGAGCGGTTATTAAACATTTCAGCATCAACTTTTGCCACAAAAAAGCCACAAAAACTTCTAACTTTTTTGACATCTATAGACATAGAAACTAATATTAAGCTTCCTACTATAGATAATTTGATAATTTTTTTTAGCCTGAGTTTTAAAAACATAACATTCAATAATGGATAATGGATAATTGATAATTGATAATTGATAATTACCTCTCCCTCAAAGAAAGAGGATTGAATCAAAGGAAAATTTTTTATTTTTTCTCCTTTAAAAGAGAGGCTTTAAACCTTAATTATTCGGTAAATAAATATAGGAATTTTCAAATTAAAGATACACGAGTTTCGGATATTAGAGAACAGGGAAAAACTACAAAGATAGAAACTAATATTAGTAAGCATTTAGCCATCAGCTATCAGCTATCAGCTATGAGTTATTAACTCATTATCTTGGAAGAAGGAATTAGTAGTCAAGGACTGAAATATGTTTGCGCAGTATTCCGCAGGAAATGAAATATTTATGTCAGCTAACCTTAGTCTTTGCTTGATTCAAATAAAAGCTGATAGCTGACTGCTAATAGCTGTTTGCGCAGCATTCCGCAGGAAATGCTTACTAATATTCAGCTTCCAACTCTAGAGAATTTAGTGATTTTTTTAAGTGTGACTTAGTAGAATATATCAGTCAGGAAATATTAATCTGACTCCCAGGCGATCAGATGAATTTATATTCATAACTAATAGAAAAAATCTTCTATATTCGTTTTTTTCTTCTTCCCTGTTCCCTGTTCCCTACTCTTGGAGAATAACTATATTTTAGTCAACTTTGTTAGACGATTTTTTTGTGGTTATATCATGTCTGGATAATTAGTGATAAAAACTTTCTCCTTCAACTCCAGTTCTTCTTCTTTCTTCCCTCCTGACTCCTGACTCCTGACTCCTGACTCCTCCATCGTTATTTATTTATCACTGTTCAACCGGACATGATATTAATAGAAAAAACCAGAAATGAAGAAATGAAGAAAATCCTGACTAAACCGAAGAAATGCTAAATCGCAACTTAATATTAACTACGATGACACTAAAATCTAGAACTCAAAACCTAGAACAAACCTAACATGGTAGAACTAACACCTAATCCTTCATTTAGTCTAACAATTCGCCTCGAAACTCCTAACCGCACCGGAATGTTGGCCAGCGTTACCCAAGCTATCGCATCAGAAGGAGGCAATATAGGCCACATTAACTTACTAGAGCAAAGTCGCCGAATTACACTTAGAGAAATTACAGTCGATGCCTATAGTACCGAACATTCGGAGAAAATCGTCCAAGCGGTTAAAGCATTAACAGAAATAAAAGTAGTTGATGTCTACGACCGCACCTTCAATTTACATCGTGGTGGTAAAATAACAGTCCAAGGTAAAATACCACTAAAGTCTCAATCTGACCTATCAATGGCCTATACCCCAGGAGTAGGCAGAATATCTAAAGCAATTGCAGAAGACCCCGAACAAATCTATCAACTTACCATTAAACAAAATACAGTTGCCATTGTTACAGATGGTAGTGCAGTTTTAGGATTAGGTAATTTAGGCCCAGGAGGAGCTTTACCAGTAATGGAAGGTAAGGCAATGCTATTTAAAGAATTTGCTGGAGTAGATGCCTTTCCGGTCTGTCTCGCTACTCAAGACACTGATGCTATTATCGAAACAGTTAAAAATATTGCTCCTGTATTTGGAGGAGTAAACTTAGAAGATATTGCTGCCCCCCGTTGTTTTGAAATAGAAGCCAAACTACGCCAAATATTAGACATTCCAGTATTTCATGATGACCAACACGGTACTGCAATAGTTAGTTTAGCTGCATTGATTAATGCTTTAAAGTTGGTCAAAAAATCTATAGAAGATATTCGTATTGTAATTAATGGAGCTGGTGCTGCAGGAATAGCGATCGCTCGTTTGTTACGCAAAGCAGGGGCCAATAAAATTTCTTTATGTGACTCTAAAGGTATAGTATCAAAAGGTCGTACAGGTTTAAACCCAGAAAAACAAGAATTTGCTGTTGAATCTTCAGGTACTCTAGCAGATGCTTTGGTAGACGCTGATGTATTTTTAGGTGTCAGTGCTCCAGGGGTTGTTACCCCAGAAATGGTCCGTTCTATGGCTAAAGACCCTATAGTATTTGCTATGGCTAATCCTATTCCAGAAATACAACCAGAGTTAATTACAGGAGATGTGGCAGTCATGGCCACAGGTCGCAGTGATTACCCAAATCAAATTAATAATGTTTTGGCATTTCCCGGTATATTTCGCGGTGCCTTAGATTGTCGGGCCACTACCCTGACATCTACAATGTATTTAGAAGCTGCTAGAGCGATCGCCTCATTAGTCAAAGCTTCAGATCTAGACAAAGAACATATTATTCCTTCGGTCTTTGATACTAGGGTCGCTACTGCTGTGGCAGGAGCAGTGGCCCATGCTGCTCGCCAAGAAGGAGTAACCATTTAAAAGCTTTTAGATTTTTAAAATATAAATATCTTTAAGAAGTAAACATATCGCTATCTGTACCAAATAGTGAGTAGTGAGACCCCAGGGTCTCATTTTTTCTTGAATTTTTTTTGATTATTTCTTTTCAGAAAGTTACCAATAGTAACAATTTGATCAATATTTGCTGCAAATAACTAGGTTATTTTTTAGGAATCAGTGGTAGGGGAACCGTCGGATTGGCGACGTACAGAATGAATAGCTTTGATACCATTTACTAGGTCAGAATTTATCTTTGTATTCCAAAGGACATCTCCTGTCAAGTCTTTTAACTGCTCTGATTATTCATAACATTCTTTTTCCACCCTTGATATAAAGTGTGATTTATCAAAAAATTAAATATTGTAGAGCAGTTTCAAACCTATCCCAATCTGAAAAAATATAAAATATAACAGGGAACAGTGGGAAAAACATTTCCCCTTATTTCGATTCATCTCATCATCACTCTATGTCCTAACCTACCTGTTTATTGCTTGCTATATATCAAAATAAATAAATCAAATCATCAATGGTAACTACAAAAAAGATTCGTCGGAAAACTCGTAAAGTTCCAATATTTGAAAGAATGATGGCATTTTTAGCCCTAGTAAATTTTATTCTAGTGCTATTTAACATCAGCTATATTACCTTTCGTGATTTTTATTTTGAGCAAATCCCAATGCTCACAAAAAGATACGACCCAATAAAGGGAATTGAATCTAATAGAGATACAGAAAAATACTTAGATCATTTGGAACAACTGGAAACGAAAATACCTCAAGGTGCTGATTCTTTAATAGTACAAGAAGAGTTGGCAGAATTACGAGAACTTAGCATAGAAATGATCGTTCAAAATCCTTTCGCAGTTGCCAACAAAAGCGGCTCTTTAGAAAAAATAAAAAATAGAATAAGGGATAGAATTCCTAATTCAGAAGATTCTGCAAAAGAATCATTTAAAACCTTCTGGAGTCAAGAATACTTAACAAAAAATGGATGGATTGAAGAACTGGAATGGTTTGAAACAGAAATCAAACCATTAATTGCTAAAAACTATTATCGTGGCATCGGTGAAAGTGGAGGACTAGCTGATTATTTTGGCATAATCGACCTACCATTTATAATTATATTTGGTTTAGAATTTTTAGGCAGAACATTTTTAATTAGTCGTCGTTATCCTAGCGTAAATTGGCCAGAAGCGATGCTCTGGCGTTGGTACGATATTTTTCTACTATTACCATTTCTACAGTTTTTACGGATAATTCCTCTAACAATTCGCCTCAATGATGCTCAAATTATAGACCTAGAAACAATTAGGGCACAAGCTAGTCGAGGTTTTCTTGCTTCTATTGCTCAAGAACTAACAGAAGTAGTAATAATGCAAGTAATTAATCAAGTGCAAAAAGATGTCAAAACAGGAGAATTAGCAAAGCAAATATTTTCCTCTCAACAAAAAACTTATATCGATCTAAATAACATTAATGAAATCGAAGCGATCGCTACTAGATTAGTACAAGTAACTGTCTGCAAAGTAATACCTCAATTACAACCAGATATAGAAGCTCTAATTCGTTACAATGTAGAAAAAATAATTGAAGAATTACCAGTTTTTCATAGATTTCAGCAAATACCAGGAGCTGAAAATTTAGCAAACCAACTATCAGAAAGATTAATTAAAGAATTATCCAATATTGCTACCGAAGGACCCCAAAATGCTTATGAAACAATTAAAATAGCAATGGCAGATCCAGTAGGAACAAAATTATCTAACCAGCTAGTTCAAAACTTCGGTAAAGCACTAAGTACAGAATTACAACAAGAACACACATTAGAAGAACTTCAATCCTTAGCATCAGCTTTTCTTGAAGAAGTAAAAATTAACTATGTGATGCGGATGAGTGACGAAGATATCGAAAAAATTTTAGAACAAACCAGACAACTACAGCTTAAAGCTAATCAACCCCAAAATAATATAAGCTAATACCGTTTCACGGAAGTCAAAAGTCAAAAGTCAAAAGTTAAAAGTTAAAAGTAAGATTTAATAGACAGAAAACTTTGACGTTTAAAGTATTGAAACGTATTATTTGACATGATAACTTTGAAACTATTTGTGACATCCTTAAAGTGAAATGGTATAAAAAGTTAATTGCAATCGGAGAAAAAATTAACTTGCTTCTCAACAAAAAATATGATATACTAATGAATTAATAGTTTAATAGAGCTAATTTAGTAGGGAAAACCTATCCCAATTCTCAACTTGTAAAATGAGTAATGAAAAAGTATCATAACTCTTACAGGAAGTAGAATTTAAAGTTAACAAAGCAGTTGTTGCTATTCGACAAGGCAAAATCAAGAAAGCCTCGTCTAAGCGAAATTTGTATAATCTGTAAAGGATTTAAGTTAATGTTAACAATTGTTAACGGGGAGTGGGTGAAGCCCACTTTTTTTGTTGCATTTGTCCTATGAGTCATCCATTAATACCACAAATCATCAATTTTGCTACCCCTATTGCCGAGTCCCTAGGATTGGAATTAGTAGGAGCAGTATTTCATACAAATCAGCATCCTCCAGTGCTGCGTTTGGACATTCGGAACTTTCATCAAGACACAGGTTTAGATGATTGTGAACGTATGAGCTATGCCATAGAAGAATCACTAGACGCAGCAAATATTATTTCTGAACCATATTTACTAGAAATATCCAGTCCTGGTATTTCTAAATTTTTGGATAATGACCGAGATTTCATTGCCTTTAAAGGGTTTAGCGTTACGGTAAATACTTCCGAACCCTATAAAGGTAAAAATCAGTGGATAGGGCAACTGGTTGGTCGCGATCAAACAGCAATTTACATTAACCAAAAAGGACGACAAGTAACTATTCCACGCTCTCTAATTATGACTGTTGAATTACAGGAAGGAAGGTAATTAGGGTTTGCGCTTCACTAGTCTTTTGTTAAGGGTAGGAGTCAGGAGTCAGTCCTCAGGAGTCAGAATAAATGGGAATTATAGAGGAGGTAGTCGGAATAATTTTCCCTTGATTTTTCTACCCTTGTCTGCCCAAAATCCTAACTTTTTGGTAGCTCAAGCTTAAAAAGTTGCACTTTTTTTCAGTATAAAAAGGCTGAAGCTTTTATCTGTACTTGTTCTTCTTTTCTTGTTTTTTCAATTCTCAAAGTTTAAGCTCTCGAAAAAACAAAAAATACTTCACTTGAATACCTAAATTATTAATATCCTAATCTCACAAGGATGAAAAAAAAACTCGCCTCATAGTACAAAAACTTAGAAAAATAATAGAGGATAAAAATTATGTCAATGGTTAATTTGCCTGGACTTAAAGATATGATCGAAGGTATTAGTAAAGAGCGCAATTTACCAAAACAAGCAGTTCAAGCTGCTTTACGTGAAGCTCTACTAAAAGGATATGAACGCTACCGACGCACTCAACGTCTAGATGGAATTCATTTCACAGATGATTACTTTGACAACTTTGAAGTAGAGTTGGATGTAGAAGAAGAAGGATTTCGAGTATTGGCCACTAAAACCATTGTTGAAGAAGTAACCAATCAAGACCACCACATAGCTCTGAAAGAAGTTATAGAAGTAGCTCCAGAAGCCCAGTTAAATGATACCGTATTCTTAGATGTCACACCAGAACAAAATGAATTTGGTCGTATGGCCGCTATCCAGACCAAACAAGTATTAGCTCAAAAACTACGGGATCAGCAGCGCAAGATGATTCAAGAAGAATTTCAAGATTTAGAAGGCGAAGTTCTTCAAGCAAAAGTCCTAAGATTTGAAAGACAATCAATTATCTTATCTGCAAGTAGTGGTTTTGGTAGACCAGAAGTAGAAGCTGAACTACCTAAGAGAGAACAATTACCCAACGATAACTACCGTGCTAATGCCACATTCAAAGTTTATCTCAAGCGAGTATGTGAAGGCTCAACTCGTGGGCCTCAGTTACTTGTATCCAGAGCTGATGCTGGTTTAGTAGTTTATTTATTTGCCAATGAAGTCCCAGAAATTGAAGATGAGATAGTGAGAATTGTAGCAGTAGCCAGGGAAGCAAATCCGCCATCCCGATATGTTGGCCCGAGGACTAAAATTGCAGTTGATACTCTAGAAAGAGATGTAGATCCTGTCGGAGCGTGCATTGGTGCGAGGGGATCGAGAATTCAGGTAGTTGTGAATGAACTGAGGGGAGAAAAAATAGATGTGATTCGCTGGTCTCCAGATCCTGCAACTTATATTTCCAATTCCCTTAGTCCAGCTAGAGTAGACGAAGTTCGTTTAATCGATCCAGAGGAAAGGAGAGCGCATATTTTGGTATCTGAGGATCAACTTAGTTTGGCTATAGGTAAGGAAGGACAAAATGTGCGTCTGGCCGCTCGCCTCACTGGCTGGAAAATTGATATTAAGGACACTGATAAATACGATCATGCTGAAGAAGATAGCAAAATTGCAGTTGAAGTTTCTCATCGGCAAGCATTAGCTGAACAAGAAGAAGCTGAACAAGAAGAAGCTGAACAAGAAGAAAACAATACTGAGGAATTAGAGTTAGAAAATACAGATTTTGACGATCCAGATAATTATTCAGAAGTTGATGAAACTGAATATCCTGTGGAATTAACTTAAATATTAAAGATTATAATTTCAGAGATAGAGTTAATTATTTACAATCAAAATCATATCGGTTTGCAACTTAAAAAAAGCAAGTATTCATAGAGTTGTATGGCATTAAAAAAATAAAACTGTAAACAAAATTAATATGAAGTTGCATAGAATAATATTTTAATCAGAGTTGACTATAGATTAAGACAGACGAATTAATAAATTTCATAATTCTGTGCAACATAACATAAAATTGGTATAAAACCTAAAACCTCATTTTGTGCAACATAACATAAAATTGGTGTAAGTTTTTAACTATTGCTAATTAAGAAGTTATCTGGATTTTGCTATACCAGGCGCGATCAATGTTTGTTTGTTACAAATACTTAGGGTGTTGATAGTAATCAGTAGTTACCGAGGTTAGGTCTTAAGCATTTCTTGGAATGAGGCTTGATTTTTAGCTCTTTAATACATTATGGGTAAAGTTCTTACTTCACTTTGATTGTTTGTATAGCAGAAGGAAGAAGAAAAGACCTAAAGGCCGAAAAATCTTCGTTATCTGAGTTTTAAACTTTTGATATGTCCGCCCCCTTTCCTTCGACTGCTATAGCATTCATAATGAAAATTGGTACAATACCAATTTTCATAATTAATTTATCCGCAAACCGCTATGATTACAATTCATTTAATCTACTATCATAGAATTAAATAATTAAAAGCTTTTATTCAGATAAACTGTTGACTTTAGATTGATAAAAGTAGCTACTCTTAGTATTAATTTGTGCAATAATTTATCATTTTCTTTGTGGGTTTAATACCCCACCGTCAACGGGGGTGTTCACGCATTACTTGGGGGAGCGTAGACGCGGAGCGGCAGGTCGTTGACTATCCCCATGTAATTTTCCTCCTGTCTCCTGTCTCCTGTCTCCT
>NZ_JAAHGB010000075.1:0-27385 GCF_010672695.1 Okeania sp. SIO1H4 | reverse complement strand
AAGGAAGAAGGAAGAAGGAAGAAGAAAGAGGGAAGAGGGAAGAAGGCTACCCTCGCAAGAAAAAACCATCATTTCCTGTAGATATTCACCCTTGGGTTTACACAAACGATATAAACGGACATGATATCAAAAGCTTAAAACTTAAACAATATAAATATAAGATTCTTCCTTCTTGCTTCTTCCTTTTTCCTTCTTGCTTCTTCCTTCTTTACTCAGAAATTTGGAGTTCATATAAATTCCAAAAACCTCCGGAAAGTTCAGTATATTGAATTCCTTTAATCCGATTTCGTATAGCTTCAAATTCTAGAGGATTGACCATATATATAAAAGGTAATTCCTCAGCAATAATTTGCTGTGCTTGACCATAAATTTCTTTTCGTTTTTCTTCATCTAGCACTTGAGACGCTCTAATATAAAGGTCGTCTATTTCTTGTTCCCAATCATTAATTTTCCAACCTTCTATGTTGTCTTCTCCAGGTTGAGGTCCTTGATTAAAAGTGTGTAATCTACCATTGACAGACCAAATATTATAACCACCATGAGGTTCAATACTTCCTCCGATAAAACCTCCTAGATAAGCTTCCCAATCTCTGGATAAAGATAGTCTTTCTACATAAGTATTGAAACTAAGAAACTGCATATTTACTTTAATACCTATTTTGGCTAAATCTTGATTAATTTGTGTCGCCATTTGTTCTCTAACTTTCCGACCCGCACTTGATAATAAATTGAATTCTACTCGATTATCTTCACTGTCTAATAATTCACCATTTTGATTATATTTAAAGCCAGCACTCAGTAAAAGTTCTTTGGCTTTTTCTGGGTTATAGTTGTAAATTTTTAAGCCTTCTTCAGGAGAGAAATAAAAAGGACTGGTGACTGGAATTGGTGAATATTGGGGCGCACCTAATCCACGGTATATATTATTGGTCATTGCTTCCCTATTAATTGCATAGGCGATCGCTTGACGAAAAGTTTTATTATTAAACCATCGAGATTTAAAGGGTTTGACAAATGGTTGACCTTGAGCATTCTTTGCCTCATTCAAATTAAAAGAAATAAAGCTAGAAGCAGATGTAGGACCGCCATTATAAATAGTATATTTGCCTCGTTTTTCTTCTCGTTTTAACAGAGGATACATTTCTGCTGCTACTTGAATTGTGTCTAGTTCTCCAGAACGAAAATTTAACAGTTGATTATCTGTATTTTCGATGACTTGCCAGACAATATTTTCAATATAAGGCAGATTATTTCCCCCATCATCTTTGCGCCAGTAAAAGGGATTTTTTTCCAAGATAATTCGTTGATTTGGAGTATAACTTTTGATGCGATACATACCATTACCAACAATTTCTGTGACTGGGGTATCAGTTCCCCATTTTGTGAGATAGTTTAATTCTCCTTCCGAGTTAGTAGTACGAACTGATTCTTTTAAAGCATGAGCAGGTAAAACAGGTAATCCTCCAGCATATCTAACAAAAGGAGCAAAAGGTTCGGGTGTGGAAAATTCTACACGGAGATTATCGACTTTTTTTACTGTTGGTAAAGCACCACTTTGACCGATTCTAAGAATATCTTTAAAGCTGCTAGGAATTTTATCATTGAGATATATTTCGTTGTAGGAAAATACCACATCATCAACAGTTAAAGGTTCTCCATCTGACCACTTCAAATCTTCTTGTAAAGTAATAACTATTGTTTGTCCGTCTTCCGAAACTTCCCAAGATTTAGCTAATGCTGGTTCTAATTCTCCTGTTACACCATTTTCAATAATTAAGCCGTCATAAATATAACCAAAAACACTATATGCTGACTGATTTAATGGATAGTTAAAAGTAGAAGCATCGCTTGGGGTAGAAACTACTAGACGAGATTGATAATTTGATGGTGCTGGTCTACAAGCGCTAAGGAAAAATATTAAAATAACCGTGAATAAAATTGCTAATTTATGGTAGTTATTTTTTTGGGTATTAAGGTTAATCATTTTTATGGGAAACATTGTTGGCTACGTCTATGACCGTTTTTCCTAGTTTGGGTGAATTGACATTTTTGACATTTTGTGTTCTGAACCCTACAAAATTTATCATAACTTTTGAGCAACGCCCAAAAGTAAATCAAGTTGCAATTAATTCTGGCTAAAGAAGTTCCTTAGCTAGTAGGGCTTTCTTATTGGTGGTTGCCACATCTACATTTTCTGCTGATTGGCCAAGTTGTATGTTTTTTTAGATAATTAAGGAATCTACAGATGACAGCAATTAATCTGACATACTCATCCGAAATGATGAAAAACTACTTGCAGGCAAAGTTGATATCGGCTCAAGATAAGTTCCTCGCCTTGCAGAGTCGCAAAGGCAATGCGCTGCTATTTTCCATTGGAACTGATGGAGTATTTTACCTCATCCGGGAAGAGAGTGCAACCTCTGCTGCTGGCTGGTCAAAAACAGACTTGAGTAGCACCCAGATAGAGCAAGACTTCCAGGGTCAAACTGACATTAAATTGGACACATTTGGCGCAGGTCAGACTGTGGAAGATGGAACGCTAGGTATAGCTATGGTTGTTGGTACAAGGGATGGTGACCATCTGTATTTATCTGTGGGCAATTCCAACCAGGATTTCTCATGGGTAGACTCACCTAACTGGATACCCTACGAATATGATAACCCAGACATAGAATTATCACAGCTAAAAATTGTTAATGTTTTCTTTTGTGAACCTTATGATGAAAAGGAATACATTATCGTCGATGTGCTTCGCGAGGGAAGTGAGGATCTCATCCGCAGATTCTACATCGATCCGCAGCCAAAAGACGGCTATTACTGGCACAATCATGATTTACCTATCAATATTGATGCTGACCAATATGATAATTCCCTAGGCAGACCTGAAGGCAATCGTGTTGATGGGCTTTATACAGCCGGTTTTGTCGGGGGCAGTTCTCAATTGATTTTTTGCCCTGTCATCAACCCATTTAGCGATAGCACACAACCTAGCCCAGTTCGCCTGAAGCCACCCGGAAATGCTAGGTTAGATGCGATCGCTACAGCTCGAACTGGAGACGACCTATCAACAGACCTGTTTATTGTTAGTGGCGACACTTTGTACTATTTCTCCAGTTCCAACCAGGGTAATAATGCAGAAGCAGTTCCCTTAATCTCAAACGAGGTAATATCTAACACAAGCAAGCTTGTCGCTATGTACCGTAATGGTTTAATTACCCTCTGGGGGTTGAATGGAAATAACCGGCTTTACTACACCAGTTGCGATCGCTCAGAAATATTAGACCCAAAAGCTTGGAGTGTTCCCATACCTATTCTCTCAAGGATTGAAAAGATGTCTCCCTATATCAACAAAATTGATGGAGGCAATACCATCTTCGCAACTAGTGGAGGAAACTTGTTTGAAGTTCATCAAAATCCCAAGTCGAAAGTATGGCACACCACTCAGATTACTCTACCAAGTCCGCCCCAGGAAAACTCAATTTCTTTTAACTCCTATACCACTAGAATTCAAGTATCTGACGAACAAGGACTTCGTATCAAAGATGCCGTCCTGAGTCTGAGAGCAAGCAATCACTGTGCTGCATATATAAACGGCATTTATTATGTCTTGGAGGAAGAGCCGATAGACATTATATCTGACCGCCTTGGAGCCATTACCATTGTCGAGGCTACAGAGAATCTTAACGGTACAAGTTTTACAGTATCCGCCAGTATTAGTTCTGACCCTTCTATTAAGAGCAATTCTATTACAATAGACCCAACGAAAACACCGTTCGATAAACTCGCCGAACTTGATAGCATTGATAAACTAAGGAATGCGGAAATTCATCTGGAGGATGGCGGCACTAAACCTCTAGTTTCTCCTGGTGCTGATAATAATACAGTGGCAAAAGTTGCTGAAGCACTAGGCAAACTTAATACAGGCTATCAGCGCGTTAAAAATAATCAGGTAGCAGATCGTTCTACAATAATTGCCGAAATGGACTTGGGCGATGATATTCTTGCTTTTGCGGGAGACATATTTAGCTGGTTGCAGTCTGGTGTCGAGGCAGTTATCGATGTAATTGTCGATCAAGCCACTGGAGTAGCGTGCTTCATTGCAAAAATTGCTGGCAAAGCCTATCGCGCCATCCTCAACTCGTTTGAGGCAATTGTTGGGGCTGTTGAATGGGTCTTTAGCATTGTCAAGACCACGATCGAGGATATCATCCAGTATGTCGGATTCCTGTTTGAATGGGATGATATTAAACGCACCAAGGAGGTTTTACACAACCTCATCAAGCGGTATATGGAATCTTGGGTTGATGATATTAAAGACTTCCAAGATGGTTTTAATGAAGCGATCGATAATATGCAAGACCTTGTAGATAAATTACTAGGCGTTGATGATTGGTCAGGTCTGGGTTCTGTTGCTTCTGAGGCTGTAAGTGGGAGCGCTTCAAATCCAATGGAAAATCAGACATCAGCTTCACAACATCTTTTTCATCACTTTGAGAATAATGCACAGAATGTTTCGAGTAGCGAAATTTCTATGCCCGATATTTCACAAGACCTTGCTGATGAGTTGTTGAAGGCCCTGGAAGAAAAAGCGACCGCGTTCGACGGGGTATTAGACGAACTCCAATATTTATATGAGAACTTCTCTAAGCTTACTGTAGAGGAAATCCTAAAGGGACTTGTCGCCATATTGGTTGATGGTTTGCTCAGTGGCATTCAATTTCTTGGAAATATATTATTCGAGATTTTGTTAGAAGTAGTTGAGACGTTCGTGGAGATTCTGGATACCCCAATTCACATCCCTGTTATTTCTGATATTTTGGCATCCATTGGAATCGAGGAATTTTCACTGCTAGATCTCATCTGCTGGATGTCTGCTGTTGCTTATACTGTGGCTTACAAGGTAGTGAAAGGTAAGGCTCCCTTTCCAGATAACTCAGACACAACTGCCTTACAGGAAGCTCCCAGCCTCTCAGACCTACAAGAGGTTTTAAACAATCTCCCTCAAGAAGTTAAGGATGTCGTCTTTATTACAGGACATTCGGTAACTGCCCTCTATGCCTTTCCGGCACGTATTGTCACTGCATTGGAGGCTGGATTGCCGGGATCTGGTAATACTGAAACTACCATTATTTTAACAACTGTAACTACGCTGCCTGCTGTGGTAGTTGGAGTTACTAACTTCCTTGTTCCCAAAGCTCCGATCCAAAGCCCATTTATCAACAAGCTCAGTTATGGAACCCTTACTGTAAGGATTTTGTCCAAGATATTCTTTTCTGGTCCTATACAGTCTAAGTTAGGGGCATCTCAGGGAGTTATGAGCCATCTCCTCCCCAATGATGGTCGTGCCACAAGTGCAATCGTTGATGCAATTCTTGTTGTTCCATCTTTAGTGTGTACTGGTTGGCATTTCTACGAACTAATAGATTTAGACGATTTTGATGAAGACGAGAAGACTGCTGCCGTCCTTGAGGAAGTCAGCAATCTCGCAACATACATTTCCCGATTTGCCTATGCAATAGCAGTAAATACCAAAATGCCAAAAGTCGTGCTTGCCGCACAGGCTACTATAGGAATCACAACTGTAGCCTACTCTGGACTACAAGTTGCTCAGGTAGTACCATGGCACGACTTAGGCTAAATAGTAATATCATGTCCGGTTGAACAGTGTCGGTCTAGTTAGGGTGCGTTAGACGGCGCAAATCTGTGCTATTATGCCATTGCTTCTCATCCGTCGTAACGCACCATATTCTTTCCAGTGAGATCGGTTGCGGTGCGTTACGGCCAATTGAGCAACCAGGGTAAGGAACACGAAATAATGGACTGCCTAACGCACCCTACTGTCTGTCCAGCCTGCAACTCAATTGATTAGTCCTTACGACCAACCCCCAATTTCTAGATTATTACACGATTTGCATTTGAATCGCGTTTGAGTCTGAATCTGGATTACAAAGAGGCGATCGCCCTTCCTTCTTGGCAATGGCGATCGCCTCTTGAACTTGAATGAAATCAGCAAACTGTGGTAAGTTATATCATGTCCGGATAATTAGTTATAAAAAAACTTTCTCCTTCAACTCCAGTTGTTCTTCTTTCTTCCCTCTTTCCTCCTGACTCCTGAATCCTGACTCCTGACTCCTCCCTAGTTATTTATTTATCACTGTTTAACCGGACATGATATTACTCATTTTTTAGTCTGGTCAATGTATTATCGAAGTATCAACCATTTTATGAAAACTTTTTGCTTAAAATCACTTATTCTCTGTTTCCTAACAATATATAATAGAGTTGTTGGGAAATAACGAGAGTGAAAAAATCGGGGGAGATAACAATATATGGTAAGATAGACAAATTTCTAATTACGGGAGTGGGTACAATTAAGAAAAGGGAAATATATTAAACTTAAACCCAATAAAAAAACTATTATTTATAGTGAATATTTCTCTGGTTTATGGTTAGTTTTATAGGCTTTACTTGCAGGTAATTTAGCCCAAGAATTAGCAATTTTACAACAGGAATTAAATTCTTTATAATATCAAAATTGGTGCATCTCATATTTGCAAAAATACTTTTTTCCTATATATTCACTGTTGCCTGTTGCCTAAAAGCAATATTTTTTTTGCTTTATTCAAAATTGAGATGCACCCATCAAAACTTTGTCAAAAATTTGAGCAAAAATCTTAATTATTATGAATAACACTTCCGAAAATCATTACAAAAATATCGCCAATATTTACGATTATCTCTGGTCATACTCACCTGAATATATTAAATTTACAACTCAAAAAATCATCGAATATCTACACCTAACTCCCACAGATACTTTGGTAGATATTGGTTGTGGAACAGGAATTTATAGCAAAGAAATTCTCAATCACATTCAATTACAGCAACCGATTATTTGTGTCGATCCTTCTGCGGAAATGCTACAAAAAATTCCGGCAAATAGTCGATTAAATCCTGTAGAAATGGATGGAGTAAAATTCTCTCAAAAACCAGGAATTTATAACAAAATTTTCTTAAAAGAAGCTATCCATTATATAGAGGAAAAATTTCTACTATTCCAGAATTTATGGCAAAGACTAACTCCTAGAGGAATTTTCTTATTATTGCTCTTACCACCCACTATTGAGTATCCTTTATTTGCTAAAGCACTAAAATTGTACGAAAAAAAACAACCTCACTATCAAGAACTAATTGATTTACTTCAAAAAGTAGGTTTTGTTGTCGATTATGATATTATAGAGTACCCTTTAGAATTGCCAAAAAGTCAGTATTTTGAAATGGTAGAAAATCGTTATATGTTTTTGCTTTCTGAATTTAATGATACTGAATTAGCAGCAGGTTTAAAGGAAATGGAAGAGAAATATCAGGATAAATCAGTTTTGAAATTTAGCGATCACATGGTTTTTATAGCAGCAACTAAACCTGAGTATATCTGAAGTCAGTAGGGGTGAATGGCTATTGGCCCCTACGTTCTTGCCATGACTAATCCTGCAATTTGTAAATATACCAGCGCTCATTGCTATATATGCTAACTATTCTCTTTTGTAGATAAACGTTGCAGAGATATGCTTGCTGCTTGAGATACTTGAGGATGGCTATCTTTTTCCAAATATTTCAAGGCAGATATACTCTTAGGAGTAGGCATATTTCCTAAAGCTTCTGCTAAACGTTGGCGAATTAACCAATCTTCTGAAAGAGCAAACTTGAGAATATGTTCCACTGCTTCTAAGTCTCCAATTTCTCCTAAAGCCGCGATCGCTGCTTGTTGTATCACCATTTCTTGATTATCTAAAGCATCGATCAATAAATCATGGGCACGGGGATCTTTGAGGTTTCCTAGAGAAACTGCGGCACTGAAACGTACTAACCAACTGGTATCTTCATAAAATGCTCTTGCTAAGGGTTCAAAAGCTCTAATATCCTCCAGATAACCTAACGCCCCCGCAGCATCAGCACGAATTCCATAGTCTGCATCTTTTTCTAACAATTCTACTAAAATTGAGTAGCATTCCTCTGTCTGTTTTACACCCAGGGCAAATACTGCCATGGAGCGTACTGGTAAATTTGGATCATTCAATACTTTTTTAATTAAAGGTACTGCCTCAGTCGCAGATACTTCTCTTAGATGGGCAAGGGCAAGAAGGCGATCGCGAGAATTTTCACTATCTAATTGGACAGATATTTGCTCTAAACTCATATTTTGCATATTTGGCCTTTATTTGTAAAACTTTACATTTATCTTATATTATAGTTATTGACATCCTCCCGACGCTGCTCTATGAGACAGCGCGGCATTCCCTCACATTGCTGGTAGGGGCTTTCTGTTGCCTTTTGACAGAGGAGCTGCGTTAACATAGTACCCGCCTTCCGGGATTTACTCCCTTCGGGTCTTACAGTGGCTCCACAGACTGAAACTGCGAGTCCTGCAGCCTTCTGGGATCTGGGTTCTGGGAATATATAGAAAAAAAGTATTTTTGCTTGCTATGAGATGCACCCATTCTTTTTTCACGCTTGGTCTAATAGTAAAAGATAACAGAGGAAAGACAGAAAGCATAGGAAAATATAATTATTATCCAGAAAAGAGAGAATAGGTATGGAGGGAACAGGTTTATTGTAAACCGCAAATCTACTACTTATTAATCAATCAATTTATTAAATACTTCTTGATTTCTAATATCGTCAAAGTCTGGTTCATTTTTTGCCATTTCCTGACATCTACTAGCATTGAGACTAATTGCTTTTTTCAAGGTTTTTAAACCTGCTTCAACTTCACCTTTCAACACACAACAACGAGCCTTATTATACCAAGCACTAAAAAAGTCAGGTTTAATTTTTGCTGCATTATCATAACAAGCGATCGCCTCTCCATAAATACCTAACTTCATCAAAGCAACTCCTCGATTATTCCACGCATCGCTATAATTATTTTTAATAGCAATTGCCTGATTATAAGACTTAACTGCCTCTTGATATTTTTGAATTTTTGCTAAACAAACACCACGATTATTCCAGGCATCAGCATAATCAGCTTTAACTTTAATTGCTTGTTCAAAAGAATTAATTGCCTCTTGATAATGCTGCAATTCTATTAAAGAAACACCACGATTATTCCAGGCATCAGCATAATCAGCACGAATTTGTAAAGCTCTATCATAAGAAGCGATCGCCTCATCATACATTTTTAATCTTGTCAATACCACCCCTCGATTATTCCAAGTATCTGCCATTTCAGGATGAATTTTCAAGGCTTGATTGTAAGAATAAATAGCTTCTTTGAGTCTACCTGCAAAGAAAAATTTATCTGCTTGTTTAGCATAATCATTTGCCATCATTAACGGTTCAGAATTATCAGTTTTAGCAGCAGAATATTGAATCAATGTATCCTTTTGCAGTTGTTCTATTTTTTCGTCGGCTTGTTGACTTTGTTGTTGCAGTTCATCTAATATTATTTGAGCTTCATTGACGATTTCTTTTAACTGAGATATTGTGTCATATTTAAAACTTTCAATTTCTTGCTCTGTAATAAAAATTTTGTTAGATAATTTTGTCTGAAGAAACCAAATCCAAATGGCAGCAGAAGCGGGAAATAAAGTCAGCAAAATCAAAAAAATACTGAGCAATGATGTGGCATGACGAAATGTATAATCTACTTCTTCTCGCACGCGACTACGAATTTCTTCTTTCAGTTGAAAATTTTCTACTTTTTCCTGATTTTGAGCTAGTAAACTATCAATTTTATGAGTTGCAAAATTTTTATTTTCTGGGAATACAGATAATAACTTTAAATCATTTTTTTGTTGGTAATTATCGTTAATTTTATCCTTTGTCCCTTGACTATACGCAGAATTTCCACTAATAGAAAATATTAGGGTGATAATTAAAATATAAATTGACTTTGGTAAGCCTTTACTGAGGTTTTTTAACATCTGCTTGTGGCAAAACTCTACCATGTTATATATAGCAAACTTTTTGAAATTTGGTATTATGTCATGTCCGGTTGAACAGTTATAAATAAACGACGAAGGAGTCAGTCTTCAGGAGTCAGAAGGAAATAAAGAAGAAGAAAGAGGAGGAGGAGAAGAAGGAGAAGGAGAAAGTTTTTTTATCACTAATTATCAGGACATGATATTAGGAAAGATTGACAGCTTAAAACTCAGACAACGTTATTTCAGTTATCAGTTATCAGTCATCAGTTCTCAGTTGTAAGATTTTTACTTCTTCCTTCTACCTTGAAGAAGGAGTCAGGAGTCAGGAGTCAGGAGTCAGGAGGGAAAATTGCATGGGGATTCGCTCCCCCAAACAATTTTGAGCACCGTGTAGACGGTGGGGTATTAAACCCATAAGGGAAATGATAAACTAATAATATTTCTATCTATAGCATTAGACATCTCCTCCAAAAGAGGGAATAGGGAATAGGGAATAGGGAACCCACCCCTCGCCCCTCCCCCTCCTGGGAGGGGAATAATTGATAATTTCTGTACTATAATTGATTTGATTTTTGATTTTTGGAGATGTCTATTATAGAAATAGCAAATTTTTAACTTTTGACTTTTGACTTTTGACTTTTGACTTAAAAATGTCTGAATGGATTGAAATTGGTAGAATTGTTGCTCCTCAAGGTTTGAGAGGAGAGTTGCGAGTATATCCTAACTCTGACTTTCCAGAAAGATTCTTAGAACCAGGAAAAAGATGGTTATTACAACCAGGTCAGGTAGACCCCCAAGATATTGAGTTACTGGGTGGTCGTTATCTTCCTGGTAAAGAGTTATATGTAATACAGTTGGCAGGGATTGAAAATCGCGAACAAGCTGAAGCATTACGCAATAGTCATTTGTTCGTCCAACGAGGCGATCGCCCCCAACTAGCAGAGGGTGAATTTTATCTACCAGACTTAATTGGTTTGACAGTTATTAATCAATTAAATGGGGAAATTATTGGTAAAGTTGTGAGTATGATTTCAGCAGGAAATGATTTATTAGAGGTAGAAAAAATATCTACAGATACTCCTATTATTTCTGAAGCTATTACTGAAGATAAACCACTACAAGAAAGTGGGAGAAGTCGGCGTAAAAAAAATCAGAAAAAGCCTAAATCTTCCCCTCCTCAAAATCTATTAATTCCTTTTGTTAAAGAAATTGTTCCTGAAGTTGATTTTGAAAAAGGTGTTATTGAAATTACTCCTCCATTAGGCTTAATTGACTTATAAAAAATGGGTGCATCTCAATTTTGATTGAAGAAGGAGACAGGAGACAGGAGACAGGAGGAAAATTACATGGGGATTCTAACCCCAAGTAATTTTGAACACCGTGTAGACGGTGGGGTATTAAACCCACAAAGAAAATGATAAAGCCAAAAAATTATCGCTTTTAGGCAACAGGCAACAGGCAACAGGCAACAGGCAACAGGGAACAGGGAATATATAGAAAAAAAGTATTTTTGCTTGCTATGAGATGCTCCCTAAAAAATTACATCAACTGAAATTCTTTAATAGCAGGTAAAAAGTTTTTATTTTCATGGCTTGGGCGACTAAGTTTAATCAGAACAAATCTTTGTAGTGGAGTTAGATTTTTCCATTTTTCTAATTTAATTTCAACCCCTGTTTCTTGAGCTTTAATTTGAACAGCATCCGGAATTTTTGTGTCATCCATCCAAGCTGGATTTAGTTCTATAGATAATTCTTTAGCAGGAGTATCTGTATGTTGAATTACTAACTCATATAGCCACTCTCGATAATTTTTAATTTCCTCTGGTGTACTGCAAGATTTATCTACTAGCTCTTGACGAATTAAATGATTAAATTGATGCCAGTGAGATAATTTTAATTTAACTCCGCAGGTATCTAATTTATAACGGACTATCATGGGAATACATCGTAGAGATTCTACAAAGTCTTGCTCAAATTCAAAATAATTATTGATCATATTTTCTTGATTTTTCAGTTTTATATAATGTCTGGTAAAACAGTTATGATTAGGCTCGTAGTTTTGCTCTATTCCTAATATTTAGGGTTTGCTGAAAAAGTATTTTAGTAGGGGTAGGAGACAGGAGATAACCCACCCCTCGTCCCTCCCCCTCCCAGGAGGGGAAGACAGGAGACAGGATAAATGGGAATTTAGAGGAAGTAGGAGTAAGAATTGTAAGAGTGATTTTTCTGCCCAACTATGCGCCTAAAATACTAACTTTTTGAGCGTTTTAGACTGAAACAGGCGCACTTTTTTCATTCCCAAAAAGGCTAAAGTCTTTATATTTCAATGCTTTTATATTTAATCAGCAAGCCCTATTTAGCCCTAATATTAAGTCTGATTAATTAGCCATAATAAAAATGTTTTATAGCGTTTCTCAAATTAGTGATATACAGTTGTTTTTCTTTTTTTCTATCCCCTGTTTCTCGAATTACTACTCCCTACTCCCTAAAACAAACGAATGCGCGTACCTCACCAATATGAGAATTGCTATATTAAGTAATTAACACAGACTGAATGACTTTTTTTGATAATTATTAGCTAGTTATTGTTAATTATTCTTATTTTTACTTCTCCCCCACCTGCCCACTCCCCCAGGGCTAATTCATTGTCGTCAGAGAATATTTATATGGATATGAAATACATTTAATTGTGCAAATATTAAGAATCTCCCCATCTCCCTATCAATTTTTCTAAGCGTGACAATAAATTGACCCTGCTCCACTCCCCCGCTCAAGAAAATGTAGCAAACATTTATCAAATTGGTATAAAGAGCTAGAGCAAAACTACAAACAAAAAAATTATTCCGGCAACTTATATTGCCCTACAATTTTCTTCGCAAACTCTGGCACATGAGCCTCTAATTTTTCTGGATGATTCCGCTTTACATAGAGATAATTACGAGTGAAATGAGAATCAATAGAAAACCGCCCATATTCCAAACCTTTAGGACCAATTTTTTCAATAACAACTCCCATTAATTTTGCAGCCCACATCGGCAAAGTAACAGCTTGGTCATAAGCCGGAATACTTTGTTGAACAGCATTTTTTCTATCTCCCTGAGACATTACAGGTTGAGTATCTAACTGATTCATCACCAAATCTAACATTTGTTTTCCAGTCTCATTCCTAACAGTAATCCACTGCCAACCAAAAGGCGCTCCCATATATCCCACGACCAAATCTGCCAAACCATTTACATAGTCAAAACAACTCATACAAGAAGGAGCAAAAACATCTTTTAATTTCTTAGTATTCAACCCAAAAAATGGCACTTTTTCTATAGAGCCATCCTCATGTTTAAAATGTACTCGAAAGTCTTGCATAAATTCATAATGCACCACAGTTTCTGGTGACTTACTCGTAGTATCCAAGAACTTTTGCAAACCCTCTCTAGTCACATTATCCACACAGGGAGTCCCCAAAACATAGAGCTTTTCTAAACCTAATTGTTTTTCCACCGCTCGTAATGCTTGAATCTGACAACCAACCCCAATTACTAACAATTTTTTCATCCCAGAATTTTCAATTTCTTCTAATACCGAAAGATTAGGAGAAAGAGTCGGTTTATTCACTTTTGCTGCCAATACTTCCTCCGGAGTCCGGGCAATAACTGGCATCGGTTGAAAGCGGTCTTCCTTAGTATTTTGCACACAGACAACACCTTCCACAATACCTTGATTCAACATTTCACAGGCGAGCGTACTCACAATACCAGTCCATTGTGCGCCTTCAATAGGTTGTTTTTTGCGAGCTGCCATCATATCTTGATGAACGCCGAAATAAGTCTCATTATCATTATCTAGGTTGCGAGTGCGTCCATGAGTTTGTTGTTCGAGGTTGTCAAATTGTTGATTAAGAAATGCACAAGCATCCTTGACATAATGGATATAATATGTATCGCATAAACCACATTCGCTACAGAGTTCCTTTGCAGGGCGACGCGCACCTGGTCTAAGTGCTTTAGCTTTCTTGTGTTTAGGGGTGTTTGGAGTTGAAATAGTCATTGAAAATTGATTTTTTAAACTGAGTCACTTTTATTTAGGATACCACTTTTCAGTTATCAGTTATCAGTATGGAGAGGTCTATTAGACATCTGGTAAAAATCAAAAATAAAATCAATTATTATCCATAAATTATCAATTATTCCTCCCTGTTCCCTGTTCCCTGTTCCCTCTTTTCTGTTCCCTCTTTTCTGGAGAGGTCTATTGACAAATTCTTAATATGGAACGCCAAAAATCTCCCGTTCCCAAATCTTCTCCCCCATGTTAGAACTAATATTGTAGTAATCTCTCAAAGACAACCGATGGATATTCCCAAATTTAGCAGGAAACTAAAAGAGGTTCGGTAATGAGCGTAAATTACATTTTAAGCCAATATATAGACGAAGCAATGTCCGAAGCAGTTTACGATAAACTCGAAGATGGCACTTTCGTCGGTAGAATTCCATCCTGCAAAGGCGTTATCGCATTTGCATCCACACTGCGCCAGTGCGAGAATGAGTTACGCTCGACCTTAGAAGATTGGATTCTAATAGGGTTGAAACTCCGTCATGCTCTGCCAGTTATTAACAACATCAATTTGAACGAGGAACCAACCCGTGATCCGGTGGACACCCTTTGAACAATTAATAATTAATAATTAATAATTAATAATTACCTCTCCTTGAAAACAGATAGGATTGACGATGATGATTCGAGAAATTGAGGAAATTATCGCTCGTCCTATCTCCCTTGATGAGTGGGTGACTTTATAGTTACTCCAAAGCGATCGCTCCTGCCAAAACCAAGCACATTTGATAGGCTCAATTTTTATCTTAAATGCGGTTAAATAGTTGTCATTGCTAGCAATTAGAGCTATAATACAATATGGATAAAAATAGCCTTAGCCAAAAGGAAAGTAGAGAAGTCTATGCCTATTTATAAGGAAGTAGTAAGTCAAATTCACCGCCTTACCAAGGCCGAACAATTCCAACTATTAGAAGAATTAAAAGCAATAGTGGAGAACTCCATAGAAGCAGAGACAGAAGAAGAACTCATTTCTCCCGCAGAAATAGCTGCCAGCGAAACCGCATGGCAAGATTACTTAGCAGGTCGCGATCGCGGCAAATCTCTCCAAGAACTAGAATTAGAATTATTTGGGAGGAAGCTTGAGTGAGTGGAACTTAATAATTCTCAAAGCTGCCGAGAATTACCTAAAACCTTTGCCTTTACCAGACCAAGAGCGCATCCTTCGGGGTCTGAAGTTACTAAAAACTGACCGAACAATGATAGACATTAAGCCCCTCAAAGGTCGTCCCGAATGGCGGTTGCGAGTAGGTAAGTACCGGGTGCTGTTTATAGAAGACCAGGAGAACTTAGCTTATATTGTCACGGTCATCGGTCCTCGGGGAGATGTTTATAAGTAAGAGGGTCGCTGTACTGCTATAATATACTTTCAAAAATTCTCTTTTTGGGTATTCTAATTTATGGTCAAGCCTCCTAAACAGACCTTATTAGCTGTGCTGAAAATAGCTCTGGTGTCTACTTCTTTGCCTTTAATAGTAACAAGTTTGTCTCCATTATACCCAAGCACTAAGCAAATTAATAGTCTAGTCTTTGCCCAAGAAAATATTAAGCCTAACCCTCAACCTACTGCTAGTCTTGAACCAAAAAAGACAAGTCAACCCACCGAACAAAAAACACAGGAAAAATCGGAAAATTCTGATGATGAGAAAGACTGGGAAGGGTGGTTAATTTTAATTCCTGTGCTGGCTGGTTTGTATTTAGGAATTCTCTGGTTTCGCCCCTTATTGTTATTGGTTCTACCTGCGGAATTAAAGATACCGAAAACACCTGTAACTCCAGAAGTTAAACTACCTGTTGGTATCTTACGTTTTCTCAAGTATCGCCCCAGGGTATTAGATGCTTGGGTGGAAAAACATCTGGAGACTTTTCAACAGAAGTTTCTGGAGAATGAAACTGTTGAGGAGCGAAAAGATTATGTTTCGCTTCCGGTTGAATTAAACAGTCAGGAAATTGATGAGCTGACAGCGGAAACCTTGAGCGAACCTTTTAACAGAGAAAAGCGAGTGCGACTGTTAATTTGGGGCGAGGGAGGATCGGGAAAAACAACTATTGCTTGTCAAATTGCTAAATGGGCAATGAAAAAACAGCATCAGTCTAAAGCTTTAGCTAAACATTTGATGTTACCAGTTTTAATTGAGAAGGAAATTGATAATACTGGAGATGGCATCAAACCGATAATGGAAGCAATAATGGCAGAAATTCAGGGGTTGATCGACAACGAACAAATGATTGTTGATGAATTATTGGTTAAACAACTCCTACGACAGCGCCGAATTTTATTGATTGTAGATGGTTACTCGGAGATGAGTCAAGAAACTCAAGAGAAATTTAATCCCGACTTGAAAGAATTTCCGGCAAATGCTTTAATTGTCACTTCCAGAATAGAGGAAAAATTCCGGGGTATTGATATTAAAATTAAAACTCTCCGGTTTGATGCGGGAAAGTTAGCTTACTTTATTGAGTTGTATTTGAAGGAGTGTAATAAGTGGAAGTTGTTTGAGGTGGATCAAGAAGAATTTTTACAGGAATGCGCTCAACTTGCACGCATTGTTGGGGAACAGAAGACTATAACTGTTTTGCTAGCAAAGCTTTATGCTGAGAAGATGATTAATAGTAAGGAGAATAATGTTACCTCTGAGGGTTCTCTCGACAATATTCCCGATCTAATACTTAACCACTTAGAAAAGTTGAACCTTCAAGGAGAAAGAGAGACTAGGAGTGAATATCCTACAGTTAAAAAGGATGCTCAACTAATTGCTTGGAAATGTTTGGAGCAAAATTATAGACCATTTTATGCGGAGCGCAAAGAAGTAGTTGAGGCTTTTTCCAGTTTGGGGAGAGATGATGCAAGAGACTGTCTGGAGTATTTTGAGAAACACCTGCGACTGCTTAAGTCTATTGGATATGGTGAAAGAAAAGACAGAAACAAAATTCGCTTTGCTCTCGAACCGTTAGCGGAATATCTAGCTGCACTATATTTGGTAGAGAAGAATAAGGATGATGAGGAAAAGTGGCGGAAGTTCGTGGCAACAGCAAAGGAAAAATCAGGTAAGGAAGAAATTCAAAGCTTTTTGCTGGCAGTGAGAGATTGTTGTTTGGCAAAAGGTTGGGAGTTTAGAGTAGCTAGTTTTGTCGCAGATAAAATTGGCTACCTGGCAGGATTAGATTTGGATGCTTTACAAAAAGAGCTAGAGAGGCAAAGAATTAAAAGGCTTGTACGAAACTTGTTTGCTCCAGGGGCAACGGTACAAGATAGGGTAGACGATCTCATAAAAATAGGAGATAGTGGCTCGGTTGCTAAATTTGTTGCTCCTGATATTGTCAAATTTCTCAAAGATTATGATTTAAGTATACGTCTATCTGCTATAGAGTCGTTAGGCAACTTAGGCAATGCTTCTGAACCTATAGTGCAAGCCTTATTAGCTCGGCTTACAGATGAAGCTCCACAAGTGCGTGACCTGGCAGCACAAGTGTTGGGCAAATTAGGTTATGCTTCTGAAACTGTGGTGCAAGCTCTACTAACCCTACTTAGGGACAATGATTCAGAAGTGCGTTTTTCCGCAGCAGAGGCGTTGGGTAACTTAGGCAGTAATTCAGAAGCAGTTATGCAAGCCATATTAGCTGTACTTCAACAAGATGAGAATTCAGAAGTATGTTTCTCTGCTGCGGAGGCTTTGATCAAATTAGGTAATGCTTCTGAACCTGTAGTGCAAACTCTATTAACTCTACTTCAAGATGATAATTTAATCGTGCGTTCCTCTGCTGCACAGGCGTTAGGCAACTTAAGCAATGCTTCTGAACCAGTGGTGCAAGCTCTTTTAGCTTTACGTCAAGATAGCCACTCATCTGTGCGTGCATCTGCTGCAGAAGCATTAGAAAAGTTAGGCATTAATTCAGAAGATGAAAAGTAGAAAACCCAGTTGTTCGATTAATGAATATTTTACAGGAAAAAAATGATGAAATTAACATTCTTTAGAAAACAAATATACAACGTATTAATCAATTTTTTAGGTCTGACTAGAACCTGACGTCTCCTCCAAAATATTTATCCAGGTTCCGGAGACTATACCAAGGAAAAATATCAATTAAAGGAACCCACATTCGAGGAATTTGAAGAGTTTTTCATACAACAAAAAACTACACATTCAAGGAGAAAAAATCAAATGCCTTACAGCGATTTAACATTACCCAAAATTCAACAAGAATTTTCCTTAACAATCAATGAACAAGTCGATTTTTTTGCCAATATTCCAGAAGTTCAACCAAGCGATTTTCTCAAACAAACATTACAAAATAACTTACCATTAGCCTTAGCAATTAATACAGAAAAAGCTCGTTTCCTGACGGAATGCTCCGCAAGCAGAAATGATTATTGCCCCGATTTTAATAGAATTCCGCAAAATCCTCAATAATCAAATTAGCCTGTTTTCCGGAACAGAATTTAACGTCGATACTGCCAGAGGATTAAACAGTACTTGTGACTTTCTCATTAGTCTATACCCGGAACAACTATTTCTTAAATCTCCAGTTTTTGCCATTGTAGAAGCAAAAAAAGAAAACTTAAACGCCGGATTAGGGCAATGTCTCCCAGAAATGATTGCTGCACAAATATTTAATCAACAACAAGGCAATCAAATTTCCACCATTTACGGTGTCGTCACCACTGGGAATATTTGGAAATTCTTACAATTATAAAGTACAGAAGTTCACATCGATCTAACTGAATACTTTCTCCTGGGCAACCGTGGTAACGATAGTATTAATGGCGGTGCTGGTGATGATACTCTCAAGGGTGGCTATGAAAACGATACCCTCAAGGGTGGTAGTGGTGATGATAATTTAATTGGTTGGATAGGTAATGATGCCTTATTAGGTGGTAATGGAGAAGATACTCTCAGTGGTGGTCAAGGCCGCGATCGCTTCAATGGTGGTGAAGGTGATGATACTCTAACTGGTGGTGCTAGTAAGGATAAATTTATCTTTGCTGCTAACCAAGCATTCAGTGAAGTAGATTTAGGTGTGGATGAAATTACTGATTTTGTCCCCGGTCAGGATATGATTCTACTAGATTTAACAACATTTGCTGCCATTGAAACTGAGGCAGGTGCTAGTCTTGGTGATGAATTTGCTGTAGTTGAGGGTGAGGGTTTTGTTTTTGGTAGTGAAGCAAAAATTGTTTATGACTCTGCCAATAGCACCTTATATTATAATCCTAATGGTAGTGAAGATGGTTTAGGAAATGGCGATCGCTTTGCAATCTTTTCTAATGATGCTTCTTTGACAGTAGATGATTTTCTGATTAGAGCATAAACATAACTTTGTAAGTAATAAATAGGTGGGTTTCCCATGAAAAATACACCTATTTATTCAAAATACAGAATAGACATCTCCAGAAAAGAGGGAACAGGGAACAGGGAACAGGGAACAGGGAAGAATAATTGATAATTTCTAGATAAGAATTGATTTTATTTTTAATTTTTGGAGATGTCTAATTAAATTTTCCTCAAAAAACTTTCCCCTGGTAACGACAAATTCTGTAGTTTACTATTTACCCAATTTGCTGCTGCTAACCCAGAAGCGAAAGCACTCTCAATATTATCTCCGCCACACCAGTCACCTGCACCCACTAAGGGCAACGGCAATTCTGTAGTCAGGCAAGAAACAGCTAAAGGTTGATGACAAAAAGCATAACCCCACCGATGCACTTGCAACCATTCTGGAGATTTTAACCATGGCATTAATTGTTGCGCTGTATACTCCAGTAATTCTTGCCCCACTGGTTGTAAGTCTGTGGTATCAAGGTGGGTAGTGGCAAACTTGGCGTTGCTTTGAATAACAAATACAGGTTGAGTAGAATGGGGGCGTTTACTGCTATCAACACCCACCCAGGCAAGATAGTCATCATTAGGAAAAGCGATCGCTCGCCACTCCGGTAAATTTTCCTGTAGAGCTGGAGAATATCCCGCCATCACAGTAATACAGGGGTCATATTCCACAAAACGCAAATTATTGAGAAATTCGGGTGGCGTTTCCGCAACAGGTTTATCTAAAATCATTAATGCTTGAGGTGCAGGAATAGCTACAACAACAGCTTTCGATATTACTTCTATAGGTTTTTCAGTAGCAACATCATTAGTAACTTCCAGACTCAGATGCCAATTTTTGTCTGCTGTTGCTTGCATAGTTTCCACTCGCCTACTAAACCAAACCTCTAAATTTTGGGCAAGAAATTTACCCACAGAGTTCATTCCCTGGGGCGCAATATAACAATCTTTGGTAAGAGGAAGTATTAACCCCTGGGGTTGAGTTAGTTCATAAATTTTATCAGTCCAAAGTTGCAGAATGTGCTGGGAAGAAAGGCCATTTTTTTTTCTTTCTAGATAATTAATTAATTGTTGCAAAAATTTACCTTTGGGTTCGAGATAACGTAGCCCATGATCTACACGAGTTCCTGATACACGGCGAGTTGCCATCCGTCCCCCCGCTCCCCGAGACTTTTCCACTACCACCACCGAATAACCAGCCTGCTGGAGTTGTTGAGCGCAGACTAAACCAGCCATACCAGCACCAATTACTGTAACATCAAATTGTTGCGATCCCATAATAATTTTCCTGGCGACAATAGATAGTTATGTTATAATTATCTGGCACTCAACCTTAATTTGGTAATTTGCCTCTCAAACTAAAGTAAAATAACTAAGTCATGCTTGGTGGGTGTGGAGGAATATTAAGTTGAATGAACTAAGAGCAGCACTAGAATTAGCAACAGAAGAGGAGTTACAGCAGTTAACAGAACTTTTGTTTGGGCGCGGAATTAATCCTTTGGATTATTTCCAGACTCCTCTACCCATAGATGTACAAAGTCGCGATCGCGATGCCTGGTTAGACGCCCTAGAGCAAAGATTTTGTTATCTGGTGGCAGATGGCATGACTGTATTGCGAGGGCGCACTCAACAAATAACCTATCGGCAAGCTTTAATCAAAATTTGTCGTTATCTGAAAATTTCCTACTCTCAAGAGCTTTCAACTATAGATTTAGAAGCAGAGGTATTTCTTCATGTTTTAGGTCAGGCATGGAAACGCCTACCAAAATCAGAACAAGAGGTCTTAAGCCAAAGTATATGTCGATCCCTTGCCGAATCTAATGTGCCTCAGCCTTTACCAATATTAATACAAAAAAATCCATTAAGTTTACTGTTGAAAGGTGGTAGTGCTTTGGCCGTGAGTTCGATTTTGAAACCCATTTTACTTAAGGAATTTGCCCGCCAGTTTGCCATTCATTTTGCTAAATATCAAGTGACAAAAGCAGCATTAGTTAGGGGTGGGGCAACCGCAGCAGCTCAGTTTCAAAGTCACATAACTATGCAGATGGCTAATCGAGGTATGGCCATAAGTGCAGCTCGTTATGGGGCAGCAAGGACAGCTTTAAGTTTTTTAGGCCCGATGCTCTGGACTTGGTTTTTGGCCGATTTGGGTTGGAGAGCGATCGCTACAAATTATGGCCGTGTGATTCCTGCTGTTTTTGTTTTGGCCCAGATTCGGTTGTTGAATTAGGGTGGCTAGACACGGATTATGCCACGGATGTACGGATGATGGATAATAGACCTCTGCAAAAATGCCGATTTGGATTGGAGAGCGAAGGATGCGTTATAATTTAGGTTTTATTTTAGAGTTATATAAAGCTCTAAAACAATTTAATTATTATTAGAACTATATACATATAGTTGAATAGAATAGCAGTTCAATTTAGTAATTACAGAAAATTGCCATTAGAGTAATTGAACTAGGAAATAAAATTATAGTAGAAGAAATTTAAAATTATCAATCAATATCTATAAAGTGGCTCTATATTATAGAATGAGTAAAATACCAAACAAATCTATTGTTTGAATTACCAGTGCTTAGGAGAGCAGAAATGAGTCTGAATATTCAAGGTATAGTTAGTTCTGTTAAAGAAGAGCTAGCTCCTCAGTTCGAGGAAAAATTACGCAGTTATTTAGTACAACAAGACCGAGAATGGTTAATTGAACAAATTATACGTTTAACTTTAGATTCTTTATATATAAAAAAGAAAGATATTAAAGCTATTCAAGAACAAAAAGCTCAAGAGAGGCTTTCAAGAATAGAACGCCTGAAAGATATGGCATTAGATAGAGAAAAATTAGATAATTTCCTCAAAAAACATGAAAAAAGAGACCGCAATCAACTAATAGAAGCTGGATATTTAATTAATAATCCTCCAGAAAAAGGCACTGACTTAATAACAGAAAAATATCGGAGTAACCAGGGTAATGAATTACTTCTTCTAGCTAAGGATGTACTTTTTGCACTGCTATTTGGAGATGAAAGTAATCATGTTAAATTTACTAGATTTGAACAGGAATTATTAACATTAACTGTACCCAGATTCAAATCTGAATCATTAAATTTTATGAAAGCAACAACAGAAATTAGTGGTTTGGGAACCTGGCAAGATCCCGATAGTGTATCTAATGATTCACGGGCAGATAATATTATTTTGCAGGTCGAGTATGGAGAGATAGAAGGAGAATTAATAGGCGATGGTATTGTAACTTCTTTAAGCTTAATTAATAATCTAGAAATTAATGAGCAAATTCTCTATGCAAGGATGATAAATGTTGAACAAAGTACCTTAATTACTTAAGTTTGTTAGGACTTAGGTGATATTGTCCTTTTCGTCAAAATCAAATTTATATTTTGAACTTGTTTTTGCTACAGTCCCCATAAGTATTACCGAAAAATTGTGGGTATGCGTCTCCCCTTTTAAGGGGATAATAAAAAAAAATTTTCATGAATTTGTCAATCCTCTTCTTTTCAAGGAGAGGTAATTATTCATTATTCATTATTCATTATTCATTATTCATTATTCATTGTTGAACACTGTTCCCTGTTCCCTGTTCCCTGTTCCCTGCTATAACTGAAAGCCTTTGAAATTCTGACTCCTGACTCCTGACTCCTAATTACTCTAACCCTTGAGAAACAAAACCTGCCCAATGATAGGGATGTTTGAAATTTTCCCTTTTCCGAAGTTCAAACTGAGCTTTTCGTAATGCTTCCGGGCGAGTTTCTCCCTGGTTGCGGAACTGATAATATAACTGGCAAAACTCAGCAGTGGATTTGTCTTCCACTGACCACAATGTACTAACTACACTCAGGGCGCCTGCACTGAGGAAACCTGCTGCAATACTTAGAATGTCGTCGTTAAGTTTGTTGCTAAAAGTGAGGTTAGTTTCGCAACAGGAGAGGAAGACATCAGTTAATTTTGGTAAACGCCAGGTAAACACATCTCCAAGGGTGACATCCCCATCAAATAAATGTAGTTTTGAGTCTAGGAGGTTGATTAAGTCGGCGCTAGCGTGATGACTCGAATGGAGAATTTGTACTTGTTTTGCCAGTTGACGGTAGTTGTTTACTGTTGCTTGTTGATATTTGAGGTGCAGGTTATTCGGCACTTGGAACATTTGCGCGAGGTTTTGGCATTCGTACTCGCTACCTTCGAGGTCGCCTGTTGCATTTTCGACTATTCCCATTTTTGGGGAGTTGGTGGTTTTGTTGCAGTTATCGCAATAGCTGAGTATTTGACAACTGGATACGACTCGCAAACGGAATTTGTCACTTAGATAGGTTTTGGATATAGTTGTGGTTTGGGTTTGAGTGGGGCGCGGATTAAATTTCATGCCTTTGGTATTATCCATAGGTAGGTTGTCTGCGATGGTCACAGTTTCTGTTGTGATGGGTAAAGCAGCAAATGGAATTTGATGCAGGAATATATGAGGCACAATAATTAATTCTTTGATGTCTGTGAGATGTTTGGTAATAAGTTGATTTATTTGTAAGCGTTGGGCGAGTTGTTGGAGAAATTCTCCCATGAAGTGCGGAATGTAGGACTGAAGATGATGCCATGGGGAATGTTTGAACATTGTGGTTTATTCATATGAAAACCGCTGTAATGTGGGAGTTGCTATTGTGGAAGGGTGGCAAAACCCAAATTAAGGTAGGGGCGAATGCCATTCGCCCTCAAATGGCGCGTTCCGCAAAGCTCCGAATGCCGCCCTCACTCGATAAGCGTGTCCGTGCGTAAGTCCTGATATATGTGTAGGTTGGGTATCAGCAGGAAACCCAACAACTCCTCTTGTATCTGTGTAGGTTGAGTTGAGTCAGCTAAACACAAGAAGCATTTTGGGTTTGTTGGGTTACGCTAGCGCTTAACCCAACCTACATTCTTTGTCCTGCTATATCTTCAATATTTTTTAATAATTATTATAGCAGTCAAAGCAAAGGGCGCAGACATATCAAAAACTTAAAACTCAGACAACGCTAAGTTTTTCCTTCTTCCTTCTGCTATAGCAGTCGAAGCAAAGGGCGCAGACATATCAAAAGCTTAAAGCTCAAACAAAGCAAGACTTTTGCTTCTTCCTTCTTCCTTCTTTCTTCTTCCTTCTTCCTTCTGCTATTCTGCCATTTCTAAATAGCAGTGTTAAAATTACCAGTGTATTGGGCAAAAGTCATTAGCATACAGTGGAAAAATATTAATAATAAGTTAAAAATCTTTAACTTCCACATTGTCGTATTATCTTTTGTCCATACATTCTGCACTAATAATATCTAAAGTCTAATATGAGTGGTACTATTACTCCTTCCCAACCAAATATTAGTCAGTTGTCTGACACTAAAACGACATCTTTAACCTCCGGTTCTGTAGTAGGAGATTTCTTCCAAGAAACTCTAGCATTAACCCGTCGGTTATTTATCCAACTAAAACGACGCCCTTCGACATTAATAGCTGGAATTATCCAACCCCTGATGTGGTTAATCCTATTTGGGGCACTTTTCCAAAATGTACCTCAAGGTTTATTTGGCGAAAGTCAAAACTATGGACAATTTCTCGGTGCTGGTATTATTGTCTTCACCGCTTTTGCAGGTGCTCTTAATGCTGGTTTGCCAGTCATGTTTGACCGAGAATTTGGCTTTCTCAACCGCCTATTGGTGGCTCCATTAACATCCCGCTTTTCTATTGTCTTAGCTTCAGCTACCTTTATTATCACTCTGAGTTTGATTCAGTCAGCAATAATCATCGGTGCTGGTGCATTTTTGGGCGCTGGATTACCTGGTACATTAGGATTAGCTACCATCGCCCTGATTGTCCTAATGTTGGTTTTGGGCGTGACAGGTTTAAGTTTGGGTCTGGCCTTTGCTTTACCCGGTCACATTGAACTTTTGGCAGTTATTTTTGTCACTAACTTACCTTTACTATTTGCTAGTACTGCTCTAGCACCTCTATCTTTTATGCCTAGTTGGTTACAGGTAGTGGCAAGTGTAAATCCTTTGACTTACGCGATCGAGCCGATTCGCTATTTGTATCTACATAGTGACTGGTCTATTGGTAGTATAATCATGGAAACACCTTTTGCTGATATTTCTTTTGGTACAGCATTGTTGGTACTTTTGGTCTTTGATGTAGTGACTTTAGTAGCAATTCAGCCTTTATTACGTCGTCGGTTTGCCTAAATTGATTCGATCGGGTGGTTCATTAATTGATAATTGATCATGGATAATTGATAATTACCTCCGGTTAAAACCGTTCTGACGCTAAAAATGTAGTAGCGTTAGACTCCTAAAATGTTGCATCGGGTAGGGGTGGGTTCCACGTTAAGTTAATTGCTCAACATTAAATTTGGATAAACCCGCCCCCTCCCCAATAATCTAATGCTACCGTAAAATAATATCTCTTCTTCAAACAGACCAAAAAAGTTGTATGCTATATATCTAAAGTTTCCTAAAAAAATGACGATACGACCTATGTCTACTCAACTTTTGACAAAAATCATTTTTAGCACCTTAACTACAGGAATAATAACTATATTCCTACCTCAGCCATCTTTTGCTGAATCTTATGAAACTAATACAGTTAATCCTCTAAAGGATTTGCAAACTGTAGATAACCCCGATCCTTTCAGTGGTTCCGGTGGGTTGAATATGTTCGATATTATTCATAACTCAAGACTGGGAAATAACCGGAATATGAAAGAGTATATGCTCGAACAACGTGACAGTATTAATGATGCAGCGACGCAGTTTCGCAATAAACAGCAGCAGCTAATAGAACCATCACAGAATGCTGTCGGTGATACTCCTGCTTCTACCCTAGGTGAGAGTGAAGTTAATCCTTAATCGACCACATAGTATAGTTATTTATTCCAGCGATCGCTCTGTTCCTCAAATCAGTATTTAAAGATAAGAGTCTATAATTGTATTGTAGGGGCGAATAACCATTCGCCCTTACGCATTGTATGAGGATCGACTGAATTATATTATTCCATGGAGCAGGGTTATTCTGCGTCACTATCATAGGAACATCTGTAAGGCTGATTCCTCCCTGGAGGCGAAACCAGTAGTCAGGTTTTCTTCTTCAAGTCCCTCTATAGGTTTTTCAATGTTCAAGCGAATCACAGGCTTTTGTTGTTGTGGCATCAGATTTTTCTTGGCCATCGGATTATTCCTCTGTGTATTTTTAGCTTAATTTGCTTGCATTTTAGGTTTATGAGTCACTACTGTCAAGTTAATGAGCTTAACTTAAGTAGCTATCAGCATTTTCCGTACCGGAATGCTCTGCAAACAGCACTCAGCTTTCAGCGCGCTAAAAGCTTGGGTTTAAATCCTCGACTTCCGCTCTTACCTTTTCCTCCACTTTTATGACCAAGAGAACGACGCAAAGCACTGAGGGTTTTGGCACTACCGAAACTATGAGTAGCATTGTAGGTATGGATTAGAGAATTATTTGGGTCAGAGGTTCGTACTAAAGCACTGACAACTCCAGTAACGGGACTTATTAGTTGTTCGTAGCGTTTTGTTGTTTGGTCGGGAGTGAATGCGCGATGACCGCCATCAGAGGTAAAATGTTTTTTGCGACTGGTGAGAGTCAGAGGATAAAATGCCATGTCTTTGAGTAATTTAGGATCGCCGCAAGCTTGACATTGAGGTCGTTTACTCAAAATATGAGTTTCTGTGGTCAGGTTTGTCTAGTTAAAGGTAATCACTTTTCCAGCGAGGGTAGTAAAGTTAGGCATTTCCACCCCACATCTTTGTACTATCCATTTGGCAACTTCAGTGGTTATTAGATTGATGGCAGTTGCCATAGTTGAAGGTAGGTAACCAAAAGAAGTAGGGAGAGATCCAGAAATTTCTCTTTTACTCGCACTAGATTTTTTGGGGTTGCACATTATGGAATGATATTGCCAAAAATTGGTTTAGATTTTGACTAAAAATAACCATTAATTAATCATTCTAGCAATTGATTAATCCACAATCCAATTCTATCAAAAATATCAAATCATT